>JAEUQU010000001.1 GCA_016789455.1 Candidatus Saccharibacteria bacterium
GGCGAGTGATGCCATTGATATTGAGGACGGAGTGGTCTTTTTCCTGACTTGTTACTCAAACTATGGATACACTTGTTTTGGAACGTCGTCTGCGGCAGTGTCGAAGGTGAGTGATAGTGGGCTTGGGAGTGAGTATCCTCGCTCGGAAGTGGTTTACAGCAATGACCATGATGGTGATGGGTTGCAAATTAGCGATGAAAGTATACAGGGAACAAGCGATCGTTCTAAAGATCACGACGGAGACGGCATAAGCGACCTTCAGGAGTCGGAATCTTTTTCAAACCGACTACAGGCTTACTGCAACACCGCCGTCACCCCTGCCCATTGTGCATATCCAGACCCTCTCAAAAAGGATTTGTATGTAGAAATTGACTCAATGTACGATCAAGATAATGATATCTTAACGCAGCCAACCCCAAATCAGTTGTCGAAAATAGGGCAAGCTTTTGAGGCTCAGGGCATTGAAGCACATTTTGATATAGGAGACTACACAGGAGATGATGACGATGAAGTTGACCCTACCGTACAAATTGGTAATTATGGTGGTGGCAATTTAGCGCCGTTCTCCGAGCTAGTAGTTGATGCTTCTAACGATTTGGACGTCCCAGATCTAATCGACTACAAGCGAGGGTCGTCCTCAATCTCTTCTGCTCTATACGAGAATCCACAATTCGATTTCGACAACAGAAGTAAAATATGGAGGTATGTCCTATCCGCAAAAATCATCAATGCACCTACTTCTTCAGATTATACATTAATTTACGGCCAAGCTGCGCCCGGAGACGATGAAGCCTTAATAGCTTTTTCTGCAATCACGGCAAACTCAGTAGATCAAGGAAGTTTCGACAGAAGGTATTCAAGAGTTATTATGCATGAACTTGGGCATACGCTTTGTCTTAGCGACGGGACCATTAGTAGTAGTGGCAATGTAGATTATGATGGCCAATACAATAAGTGCATTTTCAGTAAAATCGATAAAAAATCCGAGGACGCCCCTGTTGAAGACTATATTAGCATCATGCACTACGCAGTAATGGATGAGATGCTCTACGCTAATGGAATACGGATTGAATATCCTTTACCTATTACGAGCTTCTCATTTGGAAACGGCAACAATGGAGACAATGATGACTGGGAGGGCGTGTTGAATGGAATCAAAGATTTTTCGAAAGACAAGAATCACCACTACCCCATCACCAACTGTCGTCTTGAATGTTATTAGAAATGAGCCTAGATTTATAGTAAGGTTATGTTATGTTAATAAAAAATAAATTTAAAGTCCTCTTTGCTATAGCCATTCTTTTTGCAGCATGCCTGGGTCTGTACTTCATATCCTTCAATCAAAACCGTGGCGAAGCATCAACATCACCAACAACACCGCCGTCGCCCGTCGCGAACAACGGAGAGAAAAAAGTACCTGGGAAAAAGAACCCTACAAGCATCACTGACAACGACAGGCTTGACGAAGTAAAAACCTCACCGGCACCAGAGGAGTGGACACCCTATACAGACTCCGTGCTCGCAACCAATATACCATCAGACTGGAAAGCCGAGGGTGGCCCAACAAGTTCCTCAGTGCGAGACCCAGGAAAATCACTCTATACATATAGCGCGACATTCGGCACATCCGACGACAATCGCGAGCGGCCGTGCAGCTTTGCCGTGCAAAGTCTTACCTATCTTCCCTCTATTGAGACGAAAGAAGGGCTAGATACCGGCGACGACGGCAAATTAACTGACCCGCCCGGCCGCATCTGGACAGATATTATCGAACGCGATCACTTTACGTATAACAGCAGCAAGGCTGTCCGCTATTACTCTTCCAGTCGCCTTTCCACTCGGACCATCAAGCAGTATGGCATCACTTATTTTGTGGATGGAGGAGAGAAGACATATACGTTTGGCTGCAAGCTTGATGACGTGGTTACTGCAGAGCTCGCAGATCAACTCTTTACACAGCTGACTATTAATTAGTCAGGGTTATGGAGGCGCATACAATCAAGCGGCCCTATGCATAACAAATGGGTAGGTGGTATACAATAGGATTATAGCGTGACTCAAAAAGCACATCCACCTGTCAAAATTACTCTTTTCCTGACAATTCCTATCGTAGCGTTGGCCGGGGCTTATTTCTATCTGCATAATAATTCCATAGACACATCAGCACCTAGCGTAGAAATGCAAAGCTCGACAAACCCGAGTCAAAAATTGAACGGCATATCCGATATGCACGATGAAGTAGTTGATGAGCTTCAGATCGTGACACCCGCTACAAAGCCTTTGGGCTGGAATGAGATGGAGTCTGTGCATAATAAAGTCGTTCTTGCCCATCCTTCCAACTGGCACGTCAATGGAGGCCCACCCAGTCAAGGCTCCTCGCACACTATCGAGTCGCCTTCTCTCTACACAGCTTATTTGGGCGCAGATTCTGAGCTTCGAGATAGGCCATGTCGCCTTTCTATTCAAGCTAGCTCCTTAGAAGAAGTTATTCGAGTTACAGATGGCCAAGATACGGACGATGATGGCAAAATCACAGATTCGCCAACGCGATTATGGACCGACGTTGTTGAGAAAGACTACTTTACTTACGACAATCACCAGGCCGTGCGATATGTGTTTGCAAATCGCGTATCGACCAGTCAAGAGAAACGCTATCGCATATTGTATGTAGTAGAAAACCAGGACAAGACGTACTCGTTAATTTGCGGCGTAAGAGACGAGCTGCCCGAAAACACAATTGACATGCTGTTTAGACAACTTCGAATTAGCTAGGATTAAAAAGTAATGGTCAACATCAGGTAATGCCTAGCTCTGCTCAATGATCGAGAGTATATTCCCCGCCGGATCATTAAACCAAGCAATCCGCGGCCCGCTGCCGCTGTAGATCTTGCGTTCGTCGCAGTTGGCTTCCAGCTCGGGGTAGCTGAGCATATCGACGCCTTTTTCTTTGAGCTCGTCGCAGATCTTTTCGATGTCGTCGACCGGGAAGTTCAGTACGGTGTGGCTGGCCGGTTGGTGGTCCGGCTTGGTGTAGAGAAAAACGTTGTTGCCGCCCGGAAAGTGCAGGTGCAGCTGGCCGTAGCCGGCAAAGTAGTTGATGCCGAGGGTGTGGCCGTAAAACTCCTTGGCTTTGTCTATGTCATCGACCGAGAAACTGCTGAAGGCTTTGGTGTGCCTGAACACGGGTCCTCCTTGTCTCCACCTTATGGTTACGGTGCGGCGCGGTGGTGGTGGAACATGGTGCGCCTACCCCTATTATAAGGCAGCCGCGGCGGTGCGCGCTGTTAAAGATCTTCCGGTTTTGGGATGGCGATGACGCACTGCGTATTGCCGGACACATTGTCGGTGGCACCGGCGGCCGCGGTGACGACAGTGTTCAAGCCGCCCGTCAGGCGATTGCCAAGGCCACAAGGCATGCTAAGACCCTCCAGATAATAGACCAGGGCGATGCGTCCGGCCTCGCCGTTGATGGTCATGCCGCGGTGGACGACTCCGGTGTAGGTGATGCCGTTGGTGCCGACGACCGGCTCGGCGGGATAATCTGGCAGGGTTGGTGAAATCTTTTTCAGCTCGGTGTTCAGGATGTAATCGATATTCTTGAGGTTATTGCTGGCAAAGCAGTTGGGCCAGCCGTCGCCATCGCCGTCAACGTAGTTGTAGCCCAGGCAGCTGGTCTGGGTGGCGCCATGCGGCCGGGGATATTGGCTGTAGGCCTGCATATAGGCCAGTGTGATCTTGTAGTATTCTTTGGCAGCCGTGACGCGGGAGGCGTTGCGGGAGTTCTTTTGGGCGTTGGTAAACGACGACATGGCTACTACCGCCAGGATGCCGATGACGACGATGCCGATCAGCAGTTCGACGATGGTAAAGCCGGCCGGCCGTCTGGTCTTTTTTGACCCAAGAAAAGTGCTGTAGCGGTGACGCATAGTACCTCAAGTGTAGCACAAGCATAAGCGTTCAAGTATCCAATTGCTCAGCGCTTGACGAGCAGCGGACGCACCAACGGCCATGCCTGCCACACTGCCGCCAGCCCGGCCAGCACCACCAACGGCCATGCTGCCAGGTGCAGGTAGATGGCCACCATGAAAAGGTTCGCCTCTAGACAGCCCGCCGTACCGCCCAGCAGGCTTTGACAGGTGGTGCCCACCTGCTGGTCGATCCAACCCAGCAGCACCCAGGCGGTTGCGCCGGCAAAGACGCCGCCGACAATCCATAGCACCACCTTGAAAAACCCGCGCAGCGGCTTGCGCAGCGCCACCGAAAGGACGAGCATAAGGGTCAGCAGGCTGATGGACGCGGCCACCCGCGCCAGATCCGGCGAGACAGCCCAGACCTGCCAGACATAAAAGGCCGAGATAGCCACGTATGGCACACAGAGCAGCCAGCGGCCCAGTTGCCTGCCGGTGACGGGGGCGTGGGTGTTATTGGTCATGGCCTTCGGCCGCCTGTGCCTCAGCCGCGGTAGCATGCACGGTGCCGAAGGGATGCTCGCCCGGCGCGTAGATGGAGTAGAGCTTGAGCGGCTCGTCGCCCTCGTTGATGATATTGTGCCAGGTGCCGGCGGGCACCAGGATGGCGAAGTCGACGCCGGCGTCCGCCTGTAGCGGCAGATCATCCTTGGCCGGACCCATGACCACCGTGGCGCTGCCGCTTTCGATGCGCAGGAACTGGTCGTGATCGTCGTGAACCTCCAATCCGACTTCCCCGCCCGGCTCGATGCTCATCAGGGTCATCTGCAGGTATGCGCCGGTCCAGACGGCGGTGCGGAAGGTCTGGTTGTTGGTGGTCAGGGCCTCGATGTCGGCGACGAACGGTTGGCCGCCGTGGTCGGTAGTTTCTTGGGAATGCATAGGGGTTTCTCCTTTTACTTTAGTATAGCAGCCGTGCTACCATCATAAATAAGCGAATACTAACACTGTAAAACGCGTACAAATATCATGACGACACTTTTGCCACCCCATGCTTTGGTGCGGCCTGTGCCTTTTATTTCAAACGCCCCGGACGACCTGCACTGCCTGCAGGCCGCCTACGGCATGATCCGGCAGTTCTTTGAACCGGAGTGGCAGTTTGATCTGGAGGAATGGTCGCAGCTGACCGGTTTTGAGCCGGGCCACGGTTCCTGCAGTTCCGTGGGCCTGCTTTGGTTTCATAACAACGGGTACGACGTGCAGCACATCACCAAATACGATTACCGCCGCTTTGTGGCCGAGGGCAACGATTACCAGTACGAAGCCATCGGCCGTGAAGCGGCGGATTGGGAAGCCGAGCACTTCAATATGGACCTGGAGCGGGAACGCGCCGCCCGCATGGTCGCCACCGGCATGTGGCAGCACCGTGCTCCCGGCTTTGAGGATATCAAACTATACCTGGAACGCGGCTATATAATGAAATGCCTGGTGAATCTTAATGAACTGAATGACAAACCGGGCTATTTAGGGCATGCTGTCGTCGTCATCGGATACTCCGAGGACACGTTGATCATCCACGACCCCGGCCTGCCGCCACGCCCCAGCCGCATGGTCTCGTTTGATAAGTTTTTGGCTGCCTGGGCCGATCCTAACGCCAACATGGAGAAGCTGGACGCCATCAAGCTGAAGACGGCGGATGAGGCGCCGCATAGCCTGTAGCCTAGGCA
Source organism: Candidatus Saccharibacteria bacterium (assembly GCA_016789455.1). NCBI lineage: Bacteria > Candidatus Saccharimonadota > Candidatus Saccharimonadota bacterium. The sequence goes on from JAEUQU010000001.1 coordinate 5,636, forward strand.
AACGGTCACTACCAGTCGCCGCCCGCGCCGCCGCCACCAAAGCCGCCGCCACCGAACCCGCCAAACCCTCCGCCGCCGCTGCCACCGCCACCCATGCCGCCGCCAAAAGTGGTGCCGCCCGCCCACCAGCTGGGCGAATCGCCGTGGGAGACGCGCCGTTGGTAGTTACTGGAGACGGCTTTATCAAACAGCAGCCCCAGGATGGTCAGGCCGATGATGCTTAGTATGCCGGTGAATAAGAAGCCGAACAGCAACCCCAGCACCACGCCGCTGACGCCACCGATGACACCACCCGCCCACCAGCTCTTGCTGCGTGCCAGTATGGAGCCCAGCCACGAGGGGATAAAGAACAATGCTACAAAGAACAGTTCCAGCGGAAAGCCGCCGCCGGATTCCTCCTGGACCGGGTCAGACTTGAGGTTCGGGTCAACCTCGTTATGGATGGCCGTGGTGATGCCGGTCAGGCCGGACTGGATGCCTTCGTAGTAGCGGCCCTCCCGGAACTCCGGGCGGATGCGATCGCGGATGATGCGGCCGGCGCGGGCGTCGGTCAGGGCGCCCTCCAGGCCGTAGCCCACCTGGATCTGCATGCGCCGGTCGTCTTTGGCGATGAAGAACAGTACGCCGTTGTTGCTCTGCTTGGAGCCGATGCCCCACTGCCGCGCCACCTTGAGCGAATAATCAAAGGCGTCCTCGCCCTCCAGGCTGCGCACCATCAGCACACCGATCTGGTTGCCTGAATGCTGGCGCTCGCCAGCGATGGTGGCGGCCAGGCTTTTGATTTGCTCTGGGGTCAGAGTGCCAGTCTGGTCGACGATTGGTACGTCGGTGGGCTTGGGCGGCACGGCGAGCGCGGCGGCGCCTGGCGCAAAGGCTAGCTGCAAGCCCAGCCACGCCAGCACGGCTATCACAAAGGCTGGCACAACCGCGCCCTTACGTCCCAAAAGCAAAGGCCGCACCACAGCCTCCCTACTCGCCAAAGTTTACGGTCGGAGCGTCCTCGGCACCGGCATCGGCCTGGAAGAACGGGAAGGTGCGGAAGCCAAAGAGTCCGGCGGTGATGTTGGTGGGAAATTGCTGGACGCGGGCGTTGTAGGCGCTGGCGGTGTCGTTAAAGTCTTTGCGGGCGACGGTGATGCGGTTCTCGGTCCCCTCCAGCTGCACCTGCAAGTCGCGGAAGGCTTCGGTGGCGCGCAGCTCCGGATAGGCTTCGGTCACTGCCAGCAGCCGGCCAAGCGCCTGGCTCAGCTCGCCCTGGGCCTGTTGGTACTGCTGCAGCTGCTCGGGGGTCGCCTTGCTGGGGTCGATGTTGATGCGCGTGGCATCGGCACGGGCCTCGGTCACCTGCGTCAGGGTGTCCTGCTCAAAGTTGGCTGCGCCCTTGACGGTATTGACCAGGTTGGGAATAAGGTCGGCGCGGCGCTGGTACTGCGTCTCTACGTTTGCCAGCGACTGTTCCACGCCGGTGCGCTGTGCCACCAGGCTGTTATAGCCCCCGATGACGGAAAGGGCAATCAGCAGCAACACGCCGCCGATAATACCTGGGATAAGCCATTTTGATTTCATATCTTCCTCCTTCTGGTTGGTCTGAATACTCTGCCGCTTCTGTTGTCTTAATTATACACCTTTTCCAAGCGCCAGGCGGGCTGCGCAGCCTAATGTCTACGCCGCGCCCGCCGCCTGCGCCACAGCCGTACGAAATACACGATGATGCCGATGACGATCAGCCCCACGATGACATTGGAAAAGGCACCGATAAAGTGCGCCACCTGCTCATACTTGTCGCCAAGCACATACCCCAATACGCCCAGCAGCGTCGTCCAGATAGCCACGCCAAACAGCGTGAACGCCATAAAGATACCCAGGTTCATCTCGCGGATGCCAGCCGGCAAGGATACCACCGAGCGGATGCCTGGCAGCAGCCGGCCAAAGAACACCGCTGCCCGGTTGTGCTTGTCAAAGACTTTCTCGCCCTTGTGGACCGACTCAATCGTCAATCCCGCCCAGCTGCCATAGCGCCGGATGAAGCGGTATATCGCTGCGTCCGGCAGCAGCCGGCCAATACCGTACAAGGCCGTGGCACCCAGCAGCGACCCGGTCGTGCCCGCCACGATCACCCCCGTCAGCGACATGCCACCCCGGGCAGCCGTGAAGCCGGCAAACGGCATAATCACCTCTGATGGAATAACCGGGATGACCATTTCTAAAAACATCAGCAAAGCAATGCCAGCATAGCCAAGCGTATCGATGATGCCGGTGATAAGGTCGCTCATTACCTTCTACTATAATCATCAGGCTGAGAGACTGCTGTGAACTATTTCACTGGCGCCGCAGTATGTGCTGTTTTCTGCCTGCCGCCAATTAGCGCGCGTACTTGGTGACAGCCGCTTTCACCTTCTGGTACGCCGCCTCATCGCGGATCAGATCCGCATCCATGAAGCTGAAGGCGAAGACGCCGTGATTCTGCAGAGTGGTAATGTTGTCATCGGTAAAGATGGCATCGATATCGGTGTTCCAGGATGTCTGACTGGCGTTATCCGGCTTGTAGTGCGAGATCATGACCGGGCCGTACGGCTTGAGCGCCTCGGTGGTGCGCAAAATCAGCTCTTTGTTGTCACCCTGGGTGGCCATGGCCTGGAAACTTTGGAAATCGCTCTCGTTCATGACATCAGCAAACTTTAGCAGCAGTGATTTGCCGCCGAACTTGGCCGGATCATCCCAGTTGGCGACCCAGCCGCCAAAGCTCAGGCTCATCTTGGAGTTGGGGGCGTATTGGCGGAAGATGGCCATGGCAGAGCGGTATTGGTCCTGCAAGGCGCGGTAATAGTTTTCGCTGCCCACCCAGTTGTTATCCTGGCACGGGTAGGTCTGCAGCTCGGTGAACATGCTGACATACAGCTCGCCGCTGCCATTGAAGATAGTGGCCAGCTCTTTCATGTCATTAAGGAAGCCGACAGACAGCGGATACGCCCGGCCGCAGGCGGCGCCGTACTTGGTGCTGAGGTTCTGTTCGGTACCGTTGTTATAGACGATCAGGTGGAGTTTGTAACCGCGGGCATACGCATCCGCCACGGTGCCGTTTTTCCAGCCGCGCATGAAGTTCAGGTCGTTGGGGCCGTTGTACCAGCTGGAAAGCATTTTCACCGGCGCCTCGGCCACCAGGCGTTCGTCGATGGCCGGATCAAGCTCGGCACCCATGCCAAAGATGAAAGGACGCTGCTGCTGCGGTGGCGGCAACGGCTGGGTGGGGTCGGTGATAGTCTGCGGCGGCGTCACCAGCCTGGGTATTTTCATGCCGGTGCGGGTAGCGGGTGCAGGCTTGCGTTCGGTCTGGGCGGTCTCGGCGTGGCCACCCGTCAGGGCAATGGCCGGCACCAAAGCAAGCACAGGCAGAATCAGCCCGGCCAGCAGACGGCGATCAAACTTTTTGCGTTCAATTTTCAGGGACATATGAAACGTGTTCTCCTTGTGCCACCCGTTATGCCTCAATCATAGCATCAAACCAAGCACAATAAGCCATACGCGCAAATGAAATTGACAACACTCAAAGTAAGCGGCGCTGTATTACTCGGCCGCCGGGCCCAGCTGCACCTCGCGCTGGATGGGCGGCGGCGGAAAGACCATGGGATAGAGGAACCAGCCGGCAACGCCGAGCGCTACCAGCAGTGCCAGTATCTCCAGCACTGTCCGTACGCCGAATTTCTGCCTGGGCGCCAGCAGCGAGCGGGAAACGGCAGGGGTTGATACTGAGTCGTGAGTAACCTTTTCAGTGTCCATATAGTTCTTATTGTAGCCCAAAAAATTCTCCGCCGCACCGCCCATAAACGTTGTATACTTACATTAAAGAGCATAAGCACCATGAAATCGAAAGCCAAGCCACCAAAGCATCCCCTCCCCCTGCTGCAGACCCTCCTCTTTGCAGCCATCGGCGTGTTGTCGGTCATCTGCATCGCCCAGGGTATTGCGCTGCAACGCTCACTCAACACGCCGGCCCAGCCGCCACCCTATCATGACCGTATCAATATCTCGCTGGGCAGCCTGGAATTCAACTTCACTGGCGGACGCGCCGTCAAACGCGACGACGCCGTCGTCCAAACGCTGCGCGCCACCCTGGAAGACGCCGCCCACAAGGACATCGCCTTAGGCTGCGAGACCGCACACTACCAGGTTATCGCCCACACTGACGACGATCGCCAAGTACTGCTGGGCTACGGTTGTGACCAGCCCACCGCCCGCATGTTCGCCACCTATGACGGCGACTGGCAGCTCATCTCCCCCACCAACGAGTTTGATAATTTTGGCATTCCGCGCTGCAGCCACGTTACGGGGCACGGTATCAACCGCGAGATCGCACCGGTCTGCGCCAACGGCCTCGGCGAAGAAAACGTAACCACCACCTATACGGTCCGATAGACGTGCGCCGGCCAGTACCACGCGCTAGTGGCTTCACCATCGTCGAACTGCTGATCGTCATCGTGGTCATTGGCATTCTGGCCGCCATCGTCCTCAACAGCTTCAGCAATAGCCAGAAGCAGGCCCGCGATGCCAAGCGCATGACCGACCTTACCGCCATCGTCAAGGCCGTGCGCTCGTACGGTGCCAGTACCGGTGCCTTCCCTGCCGTCACCGCCAACCCTGGCATTGATGGCTGGGAGGTCAGTACCGACCCCGCTGGCAGCTTCATCGAAAGTTTAGTGACCGCCAGACTCTTCAACGAAGTGCCCGTCGACCCCACCAATAACAGTCAGTACACCTACCGCTACTACCGTTACGCCGGCGGCAGCTACAACTGCAACGGCGGCCAGAGCTACTTCGTCGTCGCCATTGAGCACACCGAGCAATACGGCAACGCCAAACACCCCAAAAGTCCCGGCTGGGCCTGCAGCAGCCGTGATTGGCAAAGTGAATTCTCGTGGGTGACCGGCGGTTACATAGAATAGCAGTATAAGCAATCTCATAGCCCCGATGCACGGCTCCCCGTACTATTGGTACGGTTACCTAATACGCACGGAGGCCCCATGAGTAAATTTTCCGACGGCAAAGTAAAAGTAAAGTTTTATCTTTGGCCGAGCATTATTATCAGTATCGTTGCCAGCATCTTTTTGACGCTGCTGCTCAATATTCTGCTATAAGATTACAGCGCCGGCCCGCCGTCTCATTTCCGCCCCCAGCTAGCCAGTACATCTTCCAGTTCCTTCTGCTCCTGCGGCGTGAAGCAGTTGACGGTAGCACGCGTACCCGTGCCGATCTTCTGGTCGGCGGTTACATTCTCCAGGCACTCCCGGGCTTCATCCAGTGGCTTGCGTACCTGCACGGTTATCTCGTCACTGCCATGGATCTGGATGCCGGTATAGTCGATAGTCTGCGTCTCGACCGTAGGGTCGATGGTCGCCACCGATACATACGTACCGATGACATTTACACCTTTGTTGGGTGCCGATGCCCGCTCGCGCAGCTGAGCGTAGGTCAGCTCACCCTCTGCCGGGGCACGGCCGGCCCGGATGGTCACCGTAGCCTCGGACTTATTGGTGAAATTGTATGTATCAGGGCCTGCTATCGCCACCTCGCCCCATGCAGCCGGATAGCGGAACCGGTAATAGGGGCTGCCTTCATGGACACTCATCTTCAATCGAATCTCTTGCTCGGGCACCACGTCGGGCGGGCCGAGCTGCTCGCCCTGTACCGCTGTGTCCTGCTTGGACGCCCTCGGACTGCTGGTACTGTCAAACACCCGCCAGCCTATAAAGCCAAGCACGCCCAGCATCACTACCGTGACGATAATCTCAACCGCGCCAGAACCGCTTTGTGAATGTTGCTGTGTCATATTTGTTTGTATTGCCACGCCATGGCCGGCGTGAGTGTGTGCCTTAAATTATACGCCAGATTTTCTTTTTGCCAAACAGAAGGCAGTGCCGCTACTGTTGCTGGCCGGCTTGCTCTTTCAGAGCATAGTAGCGCGCCACCACCAGCGCCAGCAGCCAGATGATTTCACCGGCAAAGAAATACACCAAAAAGATAGCCCACGGCAGCCCCGCGCGCTTGCCGATCCTGAAGATTGCGATCAGCGAACAGATCGCCAGGCCCAATACCACAAAGAACAACGCCATCACCAGACCCAGGCCGTCATACCCCAGTATCCCAGCCAGAAGCAGTGCTGCTATCGCCGCGTACGTCGCCACACCGAGGTACGGCGACATATAGCCCAGCTTAAAGACCGTACACAGGTCGACGACCGGCACCCAGGCCTTCCAGGCGCGCTCGCCAAGCTGGCGGAATACACGGCTCCACAGCCAGCGCCGGAGAATTTCCATGGCGAGCAGGAAGATGACAAACATGACTATTGTGACGACACTGAAGGCATCGAGGCCGTCAGACATCATTGCGGCGAACCAGTCGAGCTGGAGGCGTTGGCAGTGCCGTTCCAGATCCAGCCCGCCGTGTCACCATCGGCATAATTAGTCAGGGTTGAACCCTGCTCCACCATAACGCCCGTGGCATCCAGCGACGTGCCGATTGCAGCACTACCGGGGGCGCCGATGTCCACCTGCAAAGTCACCGCAGCAGCTGGCGCCGTGGCAGTCACCGAGCGTCGCTCCCAGGTATTTGCCACGTGCGAGGATGCTGCACCGTTCTCAGTAATGATGCTGTTGCTGGAATTCTTCCAAATCAGAATGACTCCCGTAGAAAGCGTGGCGCTCGGCCTGATCCACGAGCTGAGCGTATACGATTGCCCCACCGTCACCGGTATGCCCTGCGTCGTCATCCGCCACCAAGAGGCTGGCACTGCCGTCAATGTGACGCGGTAGGCGGTCGTGACAGAAGGCGTGAACGTCGTCTGGCCCGTCAGTTGGGTACCCGTACCGGTGCCGCCGGTTGACATTCTGGGACTCCAGCCGGTGGTGTTGGTCGCCATCTTGGGATTGGGCATCAGGTTGGTGATGGGCGTGGCGCCACCAACTCCATGGCCAGGACAGACGCCGCTGGCAGGATTGCGGTTGTCGCTGCTGATTCGAAACGTAGACGAGCCGTTGTTGCCCGTCAGGCAATAGGTGTCGGCGACGGCATCGTAGGCATATTGGTAAGTGGTGTTAGGACTGGCCGGCAAACCGCTCGACGTTGCAGGATACGTGCCTGCATCAGCCTTGGCCTGCTCCAACTGCTTGGCAGATGCTTTGAGGTCGGACTGGGCCGTCGCCGCCCGCGCCTGCTCCTGCGCCCGTGAGAAAGCGCCGATTGCCAAAACGGCAAGGATACCGATGATGACGATGACGATCAGCAGTTCCACGATGGTAAAGCCGGATTGTCGTGAACGTGCCCACATGATACCTGCATTATAATGTATCCGTACCGTTATAAATAGAAGAAAGTTCTTATGCCTGAAAACATCACATCCCGTTCGCCCGAGTCCGAACCCCAGCCGCCAGACTTCAGCCGCGAGATCGCCGATATGCTACAGCGGGAGCTAGGCCCCGACTACGGTTTTGACGACGAGACCATAGAGGAAATCGCCGCCCTGCCCTTTGAGGAGGCGTTTGCCATGGCGTATAACTACCTTGTACAGGCCGGGGCGGATGCGGATGAAGTGCTGGCGCCTTGGATGGAATAAACTATTTTCGTATATGAAAAGGGCCCTCTTGCGCGGGGCCCATTACGGCTTCATCACGGCGAAGCGACCGTCCCGTCAGTGTCGGAACCACCAGCGCATGGCGTACTGGTCCAGCAGCACGGCGGGCCGGAGCCCGTAGTGCCAGATCAGCAGCCGAATGCGGCGGTCGCGCCGCGGCTCGTCCTCCAGGATCATCCCCAGCCGGATGTGTCGCTTCTGGCCGAGCATGACCATGACGGCGAACCAGTGGAAGCGGTTGTCGCGCATCCACTGTTCATCGGCGTCGTCACCCAGCTGCCGCCAGATGGCCTCGGCGTCGCGGTGGAACTGGTTGGCAGTACCCCATTCATGACGGGCAGCCGAGATGAGCCCCCAGACCATCTTGACGGCGGCCTGGCGGTTGCGGTCACCCTCCGCCAGCGAGGCGGACGTGGCCAGCAGCTGCTGCGCCTCGTCCAGCTGGCCCAGGAGTACCGCCATGCGGGCGCTGTCGCGCAGCATGTCGCTCTCCATGGCCTGGGTGCAGTTGGGGCACTTGCGCGCCCGCGCCCACCACGCCTCGGTGTCGCCAGCCCTGACGAAGCCGCTCGCCAACGCCACCTGGAAGTGGAAGTTGGCGTCGTCACGCACGGAGGCGACATCGGCGTTCGACGTGCCGACGGCGTAGGCCTGGCGGAACCGGCCACGCTTGATGAGGCCGGAGAGGGCGGCGAGAATTTCGTCGCTCATGGTGTGCTCCCTTGGTCGGAAATGGGACGGTTGTAAATTATAAAATATTTACTTTATTAATGCAACAACGCTCGGACAGAAGTGGCATATCGAGGTCATCTACCCACTAGCAGTTGAAATAAGCGAAGCAGACTGCCTCAAGCATCTGCTGCGGACTCGGCGGCCCGCTGGCGGCCGGACCGGGCATGCCGGGGCCATACGGGCTGGCGGTGCGGTTAAGGTCGGCGATCATATCCCAACCAAGATAGCCCAGAATCAAGGCCATGATCATGATAAGCGGAATAGTGAGGCGCAAGTGACTGCGGGAAGATCTGTGCATCGTGCGTATACCTGCCGACAGTATAGCCTGCCGGCAGCATAAGCACTAGCACCAACGGTCAGATTATCTCTTAGTAGCCGTGGTTGTAGTGGTAGCAGAAGTAGTCACGTTCTGCGTCAGCGTCAGCGCGTCCAGCCGCGCGTTGTTTTCGTTACGGTAGATGGTCAGGGTGTGCTGGCCAGCCGTCAATGTAACCGTCGGGCCATTCGCCCAGGTCCAGCTGGTGGTGGGTGCGGGCAGCTGCCAGTCCTTCTTGGAAGCGGTGTCAAAGGCATAGTAGAAGGAGTTGTTCGAAGTAGTCTGCGCAATGACGCGGCCTTTCAGCGTGTAGCTGCCGCTGACCGGTACGGTAATGCGATAGGTAGCACGCCCGCTGCCGGTGCCGCCGGCCTGAGTGATGTATTTACCGCCCTGGGCATTGGTATCGTTGTAGATGGCCATCGGTGAGGTCATCGTGCCGGATTCCGCCTCAAAGGAGATGACGGCGGCGCTTGGCTGGCGCGTCACTGATATTTGTGCGGTACCAGAGTTGCCCGCAGCATCATACGCCCGCGCGGTGATGGTATAGGTGCCGGCGGTAGCAGGCACGGTCCAGGCCTGCTCGTACGGAGCGGCCGTGGCTGTACCAATCAACGTATTGTTCACCAGGAATTCCACCTTGCTGACGCCGACGTTATCGCTCGCCGTCGCCTTGATGGTGACCGTACCGCTGACACTGGCCCCAGCGGCAGGCGCGGTGATAGACACCACTGGCGCCTGGATGTCGGCAGGCGGAGCCACTGTACAAGCGGCCGTCGGATCACCGACGCTATTGCCAGTCAGAATGGGAGCAGTACCACTGAAGGTATTGCCGCAGAACTCACCCATGGTGGCGCTATTCTGGGTGCTATTGATGGCCGAGCCAGTCCAATCCTTGAAGCTGCTGTTCTTGACGGAGTTGCCTCCCAGGTCATCGTCGGCCGTGTCGGAGCGGAGCTTGACGTTGTAACCCCGGCTGCCTTCGATAATGGTGTTCTCAACGCGGTTGTTGTGGCCACGGAACTCGATGTTGCTGCCGGCAAAGCTGGCGCTTGGCTCGTCGTTGTACATGCAGACGCTGCCTGTCATGACGTTGCTGTGGGCGTTTTCTTTGACGTTGAAACACTCAGAACCGAACGTCCTGATGGTGGTGTTGCTGATGACGTTGCCGCTGCTTGAGTCGTTCTCGTACATCGGCTGGGAGGTGGATTTGCGGCTGGTGCCCACATAGACGCCTTCGGCATTGTGGTACTTGTACTGGTCAACATCGTTGCCGCCGCCGTACATGCCGCACCACTCGATGGTGGAGTTGCTGATGGTGTTGTTGAACGCGTTATTGCGCAGGCGCACACATTCGCCGCCCGAGCCGTGGATGTACATATCGTCGATGCGCACACCGGTGATGTCGCGTGAGTCGGATGAGGCGCCGATGTAGACGGCCTTACTGTTCACCGCCCGGCCCTGCACCTCATCCTTGAAGCTGCGGGCCTCGGCTGGTGTTGCCGGGTATTCCGTGTGGGCAATGTTCTTTTGACCCTCAACCGTAAAGCCCTTCAGCGTGTAGTAGCTGTGGTTGATGTCGATGGCGTGCGCACCCGGGCTGGTGACTACCGCCTTGAAACGGCCGGTAATATCCTTGCCGGTCTCTGGACCCTGGATGGTGATTGGCTCGGCGGCCGTGCCAGCGGTCTTGGTGATGAGCAGTTCGGTATAGTTGCCCTCAGCCAGATTGATAGTGGTGCCTGGCGTGGCGACATCAAGCGCCCTTTGGACAGTCTTGAACGGTTCGGCGGCACTGGTACCACTGTTAGTATCAAGCCCGGTCGGACTGACGTACAAGGCGGTTGAGACGGCACGCGCCGACATAGCCGCTACCATGAGCCACACAATCGCAGCCACCACGGCCGCCATCCCAGCGATATGAAGCTGCCCTACCCTTTTATTTTTTACGACGACAACATGACCCATCAGGCCCTCGCTTTCTCTCTCCAACTTAAGACTTCAATGAACGTATCTTCATGATGGAATGCGCTGGCCAGAAAGTCAATATTCTAACACTATTCGTTTTGTAGTGGTAATGACACCTTTGTGTTTTAGCTTGGAATAAGTCTTGAATATTTGACAATATCTTCGACAAACTTTTCACTGACTTGTTCTGACAAATAACATGATAACTGAGTCGTAAAACCATCGCCTTCTATTAAATACTTCAGCATAGTAGTGCTTTCGCTTTGCCTTTCATTACGAAAAGTGACCGTGTATTTAACCGCCCTGTTCCCGTTATAGGTAAAGGATTCTTTTTGTTTAATATCTGCAATTACTCGATGCGACCGTGCATCAATTTTGCCATTATCGTCATAGTCGGTCTCTTCGTACGATACTTCCATTTCTTTTATTGACACCTTAGCATTCACTACAGTACATGGAGGGTTGGGGTCTCTCTCTGCTTTTGAAATCGTAACCATTTTATTCGCCTCGTCTGCTGCATCTATTTTTGTAACAGAGTCGTTGGCGACCCAGTCAGATGGCAGTGCAACTTCTAAAGGTAATGCGGAGCTCTGGTGAGTAGTCCAGCCTTCAGGCGGGCTTTCGGTCACAACGACACCGTTAGATTTCACATCTTCTATATTTGTCGTTGCCGAGTTGGAGTTGATCGGCCGCTCCTGATTAATCGTATCGGTGCGATGAGGTGCATTTTCTCTCGAAAACAACAAACTGATAGCAGTTGCCGCACATACCAGGGTGATGACGACGACTAAGCTATAAACTTTTGTAGACATGTGACTACTTTATGTCGTTTGACGGTAGAGATATTTTTTCCACTTTACGGTTATATACACTATAAATATACACCGTCGTCACAATCAGAATCATCACCACCGGCCCGTAGATAACTCCCGCCGCCCCAAACAGCGCCAATCCAGAGAATACGCCAAGCAGCAAGAGGGCATCATTCAGCGCCGCATCCTTCGGCACCAACCGCGGCCGCAGCAGATTGTCGATGAACGAGACCACCAGGAAATGGAAGATGAGCAGGAATATACCCTGCCAGATCTGCCCCGTCAGCAACAGCACGATGGCCAGCGGAATCGTCACGATGCCGGCGCCAAGCGGGATGAAGCTTAGGAAGGTCAGCAGTACGAAGAAGAACCAGAAATAATCGATGCCGACGATCCATAGGCTGAGCGCGCTGGCAAACCCCTGCGCCAGCGCCACCACGAACTGCCCCTTCACCATGGCGGTGGTCATGTGGCCGGCGCGGGTCAGGTAGAGATTATTGAGCTTGTCATCGTAAGGACTGAGGTTCTTGATGGTTGCGATCAGCCTGTCCTGATGGCGCAACATACCGATGATCAGAAAAACCGCGAGGATGGTCGTACTGATCAAATCGACGGCCGCCGAACCCGCCCGCTGCAGACTGCCCGTCAGAAAACTTAACGCCCCAAGCGCGATGTTCTTAAACGTATTGTTGACCTGCGCCCGGTCTATCTGCAACGACTCGCCGCCTGGCAGTCCGCGCAGCGCGTCGTTGGTGCGCTCGAGCGTATCATCGAAAGCACGCTGGATATCCGCCGAGCCGAACTTGACGTTGCTGCTGCTGACATTCGAGACCAAAGCGGTCGCCTCGTGGATGGTCACCGATGCCACGATGGCAATCGGCAACATTACCGACAGCACAATGGTGAGCAGCGTACCGGTGATGGCAATGCCTGCCCGCTTGGTCAGGCGCAGCAGGCTTTTGTACACCGGGTTATAAATATAGGCAATCAGCGCCGAGAACATTACGGCACCCAGGTACGGAGAGATGAAGAACAGACCGCCAGCCAGGGCGATAAGCAGGGCGATACGGATGCTCCATGGCACGGTAATTATCCCGGCAGTCAGTGGATGTGTTGTTTTCTTCTCGGACATACGGTTCCTTCGCCCTGAAATTACCACTGTTCCCAGAAGAATGGCAAGCGTGAGCGTATTTGCAGGTCACAACGTAGGGTCAGATGGAGGTTGGTGATATCGGTTGGATTAGCCTGAAAAGCAGATGGGGGAGAGTGCGCCGTTGACAACGAATATTCGCCCTTGCAAGCTGCCTCCTTGTTATCACGCAGTTTGAAATCAAAGTCTTTCTTCTGGGTAGTCAGTTTATAAGGCGTTTGTTTCGCTTTAGTCTGCAGCGCCGTATAGTCTATGTACATCGAGCTTACGCCCGGCACATCCTGCAACTCCGGAACGGTCATCAGGCCGCTATGGAGGTTATTCACGGTAGTTACCATCTCTCGCTCATCGCGCACTGAAATGTTTCTTACCGCCAGGTGGTTAAAGCACGGCACAGTGCCGTCATCGGGCCGGGTCGCATCTTTTGGACAGCCGTTGCCGCGCAGCACTTGGTTGACGCCTGGCACCCGTTGCCATTTGCTTTGGACTTGCAAGAAGGCAACCTCCAAAGAGGTCAGTTCCTTGTCCTGCCTGCCATTGGATGAAGCCACGTACACCACCATGGCGACCGCCGCAACCAAGGCAAGCAGCAGCAAGGCCACGCCCCAGCGGAATAGGCGCGTACGATAGAAGCTTGGGGGTGGCAGGAGTTTCTTGAGCGTGGCGCGCGGCAGGATGTCTTTTGTCGCAACCGTCCGCACAGCCGTGACTGCGTACCTGGCGGCCCGGTTTTTACTGGCATTCTGCGAACGGGACGCAATGGCGGCACCCAACGCCCAAAGTATCGCGGCGGCGGCCAGCAGCGCAAACAGTACCAAGGCAATTGTGTTCAACAATGAAGGAAAGACTGAATAGCCGCACGCCATCGCACTATCGCGGACAGCAGCACACCCAACAGACATCAGAACGTACTGACCAACAAGCATCAGCGATCCACCCGCCAGCGCAAAGGCATAGAGCCAACGAGGGCCAGAATGACGCGAGAACACAGACCGCAGCGACGCGAACCGCCGTAGCAGTCGCTGCAGCCCTGCGAGCAGCAGCAAGAAACCAGATGCGGCCGCGAGCAGAATTAACACTGGCAACAGCAATGGCGTCCAAGTATTAAGAAACGATTCGAGTGGACTGCATGCGGTGACACCTACGGCGGCTGTTGTGTTGGCGCATTGCTTCACCGTAAAGAAGAAGGGCGTATTGTACCACGCATACACCACGCCCACACACAGCATCGCGACAGCGAGCACACGCGCCACGAACTGTGTATTGATCGGCGCCGGGGGCGCTACTGTCCGCATCGCCTGCGAGCCCGTCCGGCCCCTCCTGAATTTCAGCACCGCCATGCCAATCAGTAGTATCAGCACGACCGTCGCAATCTGATTTGCCAGACTGAAGACCAGTATCAGCATAAATTGCAGTGGAGCACGCAAAGCCCCGTCAATAGTGCCGAACTCCCGCCCATTCATCACAAGCAGCCATACACAGGCGGCAAACAACAAGTGAAAGAGATGCACTGACCAATGATGCAGCCGGTTTGCGACACTCCCCGTGCCGGTGCGCAGCCGATATGCTGCTACGGCAATCACCAATAACCCGATGCACGCCACCATCGCTATGAATAAGCTCGGCACCGCCGGCGCAACCTCGAACTCACTCATCGCTTCCCACCTTCAGTAGTGTCGGATGCTTTATTAGCAGACGTACGCAGGAACGAGACAAGCAACAGCGCGATCACCGTCGCGACATACCAAGGTACAGCATTCTGCAGCGTCACATTCTCATTATCGACGATTATCTTAGTACAGGCAGCCCGCTGCTCCTCCTTGGTCAGGACGACATATTTAGGGTTGGGAACCATATGCATCGCCCCCTTGATGTCATACCGCTTCCCTTCAAAGTACGCCGATATGGTGAACTGTTCGGTTTTCGTGGGCAAGTATGTGGGACGGCCCGGTCCGGACTCTTGCTTCAGGCTGGCAAGCTTGATAGGGGTGTGCACTAAGTCGTGAATCATTCTGCCATGGTCATTGAACTGAGCAAAGACGCTGCTGCTATCCGCCATAGCGTCTGAACTACGGTCACTCTTGAACCTGCCGACTTCATACAGATCGAATACATGATCCCGGCTGAGCTGCGGCGCTTCCTTCCCCAGATTCGTCGGCACCATTTCGGCGGTGGGCGGCAGTACTTTGTCGCCATCCACGGTACGATCTGCCCGGTATTGCCGTATCGCCACATAAACATCCTGCTTGTTGTCGTAGGTGCCGAAATAGAGCATGTCTCCCCATGGCTTGACAAGCATCTTATCTGCAAGCGGGTTGTCCTCAATTACCAGCTTGGTGACGTACCAGGCGGGATTGTGCGTAGAGCACGCCTGCACGACAGGCGCCGAAATCAACAGTGCCTGCAGGGCGGCCACCACCAGTCCCTGCACGATGATGTTTGTTTTTCTCATTGTTGCCTATAGTATAGCAGACAACGCTCCGGCCTTGGTCAGATGAATTTCCGCTGTCGGGTCTTTGCTAGGAATCCCTGGTGCTGCGTATACTCGCGCTCGTGGAGCAGGAAGGGGTAGGCTTGTAACTTCCGGCTATACGTAAAGTTGTCGTCGTTGGCACCCAGTACTGTCTTGAGCGGTATGGTGGCGTCAACGGCATAGATGTACCGCTCAGCCTCCTTGTTTTGCTGCTGATTTAGCAGGCCGCCGATGATTACCTCTACTTCATCGATTGCATCTGGACTTGCCGCGTACTGTTCATTAAATTCAAGTGAAACCCCAACCCCCACATTACCAATCAACGAAGCCCCCGCAATCCCCGGCTTCATCAACACGATGTCCCGCCGCCCAGTCAGATTAATCACCCGCCTCACCCCCGCCTCCACATTCGCCACAATCGGCACCATCCCCACCTCACACGACGTCGTGTGCAGATCCAGCACATACTCCGCCTCGCGCACGATGGGCAGCAGCTCCGCCGCCAACCGCTCCTCATGGTTGCCGCTTGGATTGCCCGGAAAACTTCGGTTCATATCGGCATCGATACAGCGCTTTCCCGCTGCGATCGCCTCTTCGTTCGCTAATATGATCGTCAGGCCGGGATAGTCAGCCAATCGATGTTCATAATACTTAAATACCCGCCGGCCGATGTGCTCATTGCCGTGCTGACAGCCGATAATGGCAACTCTAGTCGGTTTGTGTGATGATTTAATCCTCATTTCATTTCCTTTCGTTACAGTGTTCGTAGATGGAGGGACTGGCATAGATTCCAGCCCCTCCATCACCTACGCGGGCGGCAGCAGTGCCCCAACCACAATGACGGCATCGCCATCAGCGAAGCTGCAGAGCCCATCCCACCAGGCGCTCAGCTCCGCATCGGGGTGCTGTGGCCGTTCGCCGTAAAGCGGGCCGCCGTAGCAGCCGCGCGTCACCGGGAAGACCCCGCCAAGATGCGTAGCTGCCTGCTGGCCTACCCGCAGGAGTTCACTGCCGCAAGGCCCGTTCTCCCGGTTTGGATAGGCCGGTTCACAGGCTGCCATGCCTGCCGTGTACATCCGCAGTGATTGTGTACGGTACGCCAGGTAGCGCACCCGTGGCAATGCTTGCTGAGCCGCCTGAATGGCCGCCAGTACATTGCGCCGCCGCTGATAGCCGCGTCGCAGGATGATCCCGGAGAGGTACAATATATCCCCTGCCTCCCCGATGACATCAAAGATGACAAAGCCGGCAGTGGCGCCATCTGCCACAAAACTGTAGACCAGCTGGCCATCGGCCAGGTGGCTGGCTACGTCCTGCTCCAGCTCGGGCGTTACCGGCCGGGCAAAGCCCTCAGCCGCGATCGCCACGGCGTCACGCATAGCGGGATGAGTCCTGACAAGGTGCATCGTCTGCCTCCATCGTAGGGTTTTTGGCTGTCGAGACGGGCATGCTTACCCGCCTCTTCCAAACAAAACGCCCCGCGTGGACGGGGCGCTGTCTGCCGAAAAATCAGACATCACAAAACCGTCCTACGGAGAGGCGCGCCAGTGCCACCAGAAGGCGGCAATGTGATTGGTGATGTAGTTGGTATGTGATGAATGCATGTCTATTCCTTGCTGCATATCGGCTAAATTGAAAAGCCCTTGCAGATATTCACAGCCGGCCAAAGCCGAACTTTCAATATCTGCAAGGACCTTTACGGTGGTGCCACCTTGCTTCGCCGCGCCATCACTGCCGCGACCTTGGTGCCAGCAAAAACTGGCTGAAGCATGATGACGGACTTCTGCCGGAGCCCGCTACTTTCGCGCCACACCCCGTCTTGCGTGAGGGTGGCGCGATGGTTCACGGGTCAGCTCGCAGGGACCATATTCCCTGCTCAAACGCTTTTGATGGTGTTCAATATAGCACAAGTGCTTTGATTTGTCAATCGGTCTCGCTAACAGTGCCTACTGTCGAATCAACACTATCCGATCCACCATCGACCCCGCCTCCCGATACTGCAACGTCATAGTATGCGTCCCGGCAGTCAAAGTAAACTTGGGATTGTTAGTAGCGTCATACACCCAGCTGGTAGATGGCTCCTGCAGGTCCCACATGGCATACGTCCCGCTATCAAACTTCACATTGAACGAGTCCGCATTGCCGCTGGCCGCCTTGATGTAGCCGGCAATCATGTACGTACCATTGGTGGGCACCTGGATGTTGTACGTTGCCGTGCCCGACGACTTACCAATCACATACTTACCACCAGAAGCACCCGTCTCCGACTGCTCAACGATGCCGCCACTCTCAGCACCCGCCTCCGCCTCAAACAGGCTGGTGGCCGTGATGGCACCCGGCGCAGTCGGTGCAGTGGCCGCCGTGTTGGCAGTCAGCGAGAGCGCATCTACCTTGGTGCCGTTCTCTTTCTTGTAGAGTGTTAGCGTGTGCTTGCCGGCAGTCAGGCTGACGGTCGGTCCAGTGGCCCAGGTCCAGCTGGTGGTGCCGGCGGTCAGGTTCCAGTCTTGGCGAGAGGCAGTGTCAAAGGCGTATGAGAACGAGTTACTGGAGCTGGTAGGCGCGATCACGCGGCCCTTCAGCGTGTAGCTGCCAGCGGTCGTGACGTTGAACGTGTAGGTCACGCGCCCCGTGCCGGAGCCGCTCAGCTGGGCGACATACTTGCCGCCTTGGGCGCTTGGGTCGTTGTGGGCGGCCATCGGCGAGACCAGCGCGCCGGTCTCGGCCTCAAAGTTGATGTTCTGGGTCGTCGGTGAAGCAGGAGTGGTCACGTTGACTACGTTCGATGCCAGCGATTCCGTACCGGCCGCGTCCACCGCCTTCACGTAGTAGCTGTACGCAGTGCCGCCGGTCAGCTCGGACGAGGTGTAGGCGCGGTCGGTGACGTTGCCGATCTTGGTGTCGTTGCGGTACACGTTGTAGGAGATGGCCGAGACCGCACCGCCTGGCGCCGTCCAGCCCAGCTTGACCTCGGTGGAAGTTGAGGATTGTACCGTCAGTCCGCTTGGCGCCTGGATGCCGACCTTGGTGTCAGCACACGCCTTGGCCGGATCGCCAACGTTATTGGCCTCCTGGATAGCCCCGTTGGCCGCAAAGGTATTGCCGCAGATCTCACCCAGCTGCGCCACCGCCTGCTTGACGCTGATAGCCGCAGCAGCCGAGTTCTTCAGGGCGCTCAGACGGATGGCGTTGCCGCCTTTGTCATACGTGGAGGAATCCGACCAGAACTTGACGCTGTAGCCCCGGCTGCCGTCGACGACGGTATTCTCAACCCGGTTGTTGTCGCCGCGGAACTCAATGTTGCTGCCGTTGTAGTCAATCGGCTCGTCGTTATACATACACTCGCTGTTCTGGATGATGTTGTGGTGCGCGTTCTCTTTGACGTTGAAGCACTCTGAACCAAAGGTGCGGATGGTCGTTTCGGTTACCAGGATGCCGTTACTGGTGTCGTTGGCATACATCGGCTGAGTGGTCGACTTGGGGCTGGTGCCCACATAGACGCCTTCGGCATTGTGGTACTTGTACTGTGAAGAATCGTCGCCCGCGCCATACATGCCGCACCACTGGATGACCGAGCGGCTGACCGCACTGGCCATGGCATTGTTGCGGAAGCGGACACATTCGCCGCCGGAGCCTTGCAGGAACATGTCATCGATGCGCGTGCCGACGATATCGCGCGAGTCATTGGCCGCGCCCACGTACACCAGCTTGCTGTTGACGGCGCGTGACTGCACGCTGTCCTTGAAGCCGCGGATGTTAGCAGGAGTCGTCGGGTATTCACCGCGGGCAATCGCCTTCTGTCCGTCAACCGTAAAGCCCTTCAGCGTGTAGTAGCTGTGGTTGATATCAATGACGTGGCCGCCGGTGCCGTACACCACCGCCTTGTACCGGCCGTTGATGTCCTTGCCGGTCTCCGGTCCCTGTAGCGTGATGGGATTGGCACTGGTGCCAGCAACCTTGGTGGTCACCTTGCCGGTATAGACCCCCTCTGCCAAGTTAATCACCGCGCCGGGCTGAGCCAGATCCATCGCCCGCTGGATAGTCTTGAATGGTGCCGAGGCGCTGGTGCCAGTGTTGGCATCAGATCCGGAGGGACTGACGTAATACGTCACCGTCGCCGCGTTGGCTGCGAAGTAAATCAGTGCGCCGACCGCCACGACGATACTGACGCCGCATGCGATGACAAGAGAGCGCAGCCGCGAGTCGCGACGGCGCCTGGAGCTAAGTTTGGTGCCTTTTTTTGGCATAGAATGTACCTTTTTGTTTTTATGGCTTGTTGGCTATTACTATACCGCATACGTGCGGTAACGCAAGTGAACATAGCAAAAAAGACTGCATGGCGGTACTATGGGGGCATGGAAACCCCCGCCGCCGCGGCGCCACAAACCAACACCGAACCAACCACGACACCGGCACCCATGCCAGCCGCCACTCATGCCGGTCCTACGCCCCAGCCCGGCCAGCCCAACTACCTGGCCGCCTTTCTGCTGACCCTGTTCCTAGGCTTCGTGGGCACCAACCGTCTCTATACCCGGCATTACGCCACCGGCTGGCTGCGCTGCCTGCTTTTCACCTTCGTCTTCATCGCACCCGTCTTCTTTCTGGTGGACATGACGCTTGGCACCGTCGCCCTGGTGGCCGGCGTAGCCGCCAACGCCGCGGCCGTCCTCTGGTGGTACATCGACCTCTGGATCTACTTCGGCGGCACCGTCCGCGACCGCAAGACCGGCCAGCAGCTCCACCGCGACAGCCCGCGCGATTATGCGTACGCCAAGAACATGATGGTCTCGATGCACGCCGCGGTCATCCTGCTGGTGCTGGCGGTCGTCGTCGGCATCGGGCTGGCGGTAACGTATGTGCAGCAGTTGCCGATGCTGCAAGGACTGGGCGATCCAGGCGGTGGGTCTTCGGCGATTGACAGCCTGCTTAAGCTCTATACCGGCGGCTTATAAAACAAACACCCCGCCGATCCAAGCGACGGGGTATCTGCTTGGATCAGGCGGGGTTTATCACCCCTCAGGTTCACTGCCGTGGCGGCTCAGCTCCTGCAGGAACGTCCATGTCACCAGTCCGGCGGGCGCCATGACGTCGCGCGGCATCCGCGCACCCTGCTCTCGCCAGTACTCCGGGTTGAGCCGGTAGGCGATGTGGCGGGCGAACTGCTGCAGCCCCCTGCGGCGGGGCCGCCGGAGCGCCAGCAGCTCCACGAAGGAGGCGTAGTCGTCGCGCAGACCGCGCAGCACCTGCACCTCCGCCAGCGGAATCTCCACGGTGGCGGTCGGCTGCTCGGCGCGGCCGGTGTGGTAGGCCAGAGACCGCTCCGCCAACCGCTCGATGACGCCGACCGCCCAGGTGAAGTTGGTCACCCGGCGCTGCAGCACCGCGAGGTGCAGGCGGCAGGCATCAATCACCTGGTTGACGTGGTCGTCATCATCGAAGTCCGGCGAGGTGAAGCTTTCCACCAGACCGCCGCCCCTCAGCTCCAGGCACAACAGGCGCAGGGCGTGCGCCGCATCAGTCCGTTCTTGGTCGGCGAACGGCTCGTTGATGGTCAAGGTCACTCCTGTCAGCTCCTTATTCAGGGTGCCAAACGGCACATGTGCGGGGTGTACCTTTTAATTATAGCATATTTTTAATAAAAAATCAATTAAGACGGCTTACTGCACGATGATCTGCTTGCCCGAATGCGGCAATTTCATCGCATACGGCTCGCCTTTGGTAATGGCTCTGTGCAGCTGCGCCGGCACCGGCCCGTGGTCGGCCGCCTTGGTGATTGCCTTGCGCGCCTCTTCCCTGTTGCCGTTGACGCTCTCCTGGATGGCCAGGTAAATCCACAGTTTGTAGCTCTGCGGATACTCCTTTAGCGCCCGGCGCAGATACGCCACATTCTCCTGCGGCTCACCGTACGAAACGGCCAGTATGCCCAGATTTTCGTAGATGATGTTCAGGCTGCCGTATTCCAGTGCCTTCTCGTATGCCCGCTTGGCACCAGGATAATCATTCTGCATCTGCAGGGCCACGCCCAGGTTGGTGTAATTGGTAGCGGTGGGATGCAGGTTGATCGAACGTTGGGCATACTCCTGCGCGGCCGCGTATTCCTTCTTGCCTATCAGCGCCTGGGCGACGTTGTTCATGGCAAAGTAATGGTCCGGCACTACGGCGATGTCGTGCATGCCCAGCGTGTACTGGCTCTGGTAATCGAGGCCGCGGATGGCCGTGCGGACACCCAGAATGGCAATCAGCACGGCAAAACCTCCCACCACATAACGCGGGTCGATCTTCAGCCGCAATAGTGCCGACGCCACGCCCAGCATCCCCAGCACCCCAGCCGACGAGAAGTAGAACCAGGTCTCGCAGGCCGTCATATCTAGCGGGACAAAGTGCAGATGCAGTACCAGCCCCACGCCCGCCCAAGCAGCAAAGAACAGGTACGCCTTGAACTGCTTCGTCGGCAGCCCGGCGCGCACCGCTACGCCCAGCCGCACCAGCAGCGCGATCAGTGCCAGCCAGGCCAGTAGCGGCAATAGCACCTCCCGCACCCCGAACGAGGTATGCACCCAGTAATAGCCCGTCGCCAGCTCCGCTGGGAACAAAAATTTGGTCAGATAGAACTGGAGAATGGACGGCATGGTCAGCAGCCTGCCCGCCAGGTCGAGCTGGCTGATGGGTGCGGCGTTGGTGTTCTCGCCCAGCAGCCCCACGGCGTTGATGCGCAGGTATAGATAGAGTGCCACCGGCACCACCAGCATGGCCGCGAACTGCAGCAATCGCCGGCGCTTATCAAACAGCAACAAGTACAGCAGCGCCACCAGCACAAACAATACCGCCGTCTCCTTGGAGAATAGCGAGAACAGCAACAAGCCGGCCGCCACCACCAACCCCTTCCAGCCGCTGCTGCGCGAGAGCACCAACAGTGCCAACATGCCGGAGAGAAAGAACAGCGGCTCCTGCATGGAAGGAATCGCAAAGGCCGCCTGCGAGTTGATGGGATGCACCAAAAAGATCAGGGCCAGGCCCAGCGCCAGCGCCGGCCGCATAAACTGTTTGAGGAACAGATGCAGCACAAAGGCCGCCCCGGCTATCAACAGCAGCTGCACAAGATGGTACGCCACGGGTGCCGCCTCCGCCAGTTCGTAAATCAGCGCGAAGGTAGTAGTCATCATCGGCCGGTAAAACGACCCCACCAGATGCTGCCCGTTAAAGAACGTGCTCGACTTGAAGTAGTAAGGCAAGTTTTGCAACGAATGCACCGGCAGGTTATCGACGATCTGGAACGTGTCGTCGCCCTGGAACCCGCCACCCAGGCCCGTAAAGAACACCACCAGCGCCACGCTGCCGATGATGGCCGCCACAAAACGGTCTTCCAGGGTATCGAGCCAGCGCAGCCAAGGATGCGAGGCCTGAGTGCGTCGCTTTTTCATACCAGATGATGGCCTAGGCCAGACTCGCCTTCAGCTCGGTTAGTTCCTGGCGGAGGAAGACAAGCTCATCCTCCATGTCGCGGTACTTCGTCATATCGCGTGAGGTCACCAGCAGCCACTGCACCTGGCCAAAGTCGTTGAGCAGTGGCGCGATGGTCACTTCCCAGTACTTCATGGTGCCTTTGTACGTGGGGCAATAGCCTTCAAAGCCGGCAATCGTGCCCTTGGTGGCCGTGGCCAGTGCTTCGACCGCCTTCTGATGCATGTTGCCCTCCCAGAATGAGAGCCAATCCTTACCAATGACCTCCTTGGGGTCATCAATTTCCATGACCTTCAGGCCGGCGGGGTTGAATGACAGCAACGCGCCATCAGTACCCAGCACCTTCACACAGTCTGTGGAGGAGTCATAAAAACAGCTGATGATCTTATCAGTCGGGAGGTTTGACATATGTCTTACAGTATAGTCTGTGGCTGGCAAAATCGCTAATTATTGGCGTAGTCTAGTAGCCCGGCAGCAACATCGGCAAGCGTATCGTACTCGATGACTTTAACGGCAATGCCATCATACAGCCCCTTATACGGCACACCCCGCTTCGCCACCACAAAGATAGGCAGGCGCAAGCCATACGCGATACCCGCCTCCACCACCCTGCCACCGCTCGGCGCGTCGGAAACGTCTATCAGCAGCCCTTGGCACTGCTCAATTTCGTGACGTGCGCTTTCCCACAGCTCCTTAGGGTCGTCGAATGTTTTTTGGTAATTTTCGATATCGCGGACAAAGCAGAAGTCTTCCATGCCGGCAGCTTTGACGGCTGCACATAACGCCTCTATCTCGGGCTTATTCTCAGTTCCTTTAAACCGTGCTGTAATGTAGATTTTCATCCGTCTATCTTACCACTCGTACTTAGTGATAAGCCCGCCCGCCGTCTTGGTACACTCAAACGAAATTTCCATGACGAACTTATTCACTTTCGGCTCTTTGCGGTTAAGGTTATACCAGACCTGGCAGGTATCCTGGTCGATGCCGCGGATAGAGAAAGTGGCACCGCCGCCGTTGTCACGCCCGGCAGACCTATCGTCAGCAATGTGGCCGATATCCTTGATCTGCACCGGGTATACGCCCTCCACGACCTTGAAGTTCTCCAGCGGCCGGTGACGTGCCAGGAAGTTCTGCGACGTATCGATTGCCCGGTTCGCCTCCTTGACCGTAGTGACCGGCACGGTAATGACGGCACCCGCGCTACACAGGGTGGTATAGCTCATGATGTTCTTGTTGCAGGCCTTAGAAAACTTGGCCGTCGTCTTGAGCTTGCGGGCCACGCCGGATGCCACCTCGGTCACGGCGGACTTCATGTTCTTGAAGCCGCGCAGATTCTGCTCGCGGATGCCGGCGTTGATTGCCTGGAACACCACGAGGCCGATGAAGGCCATCGCCACGAACACGATACTAAGAATAATCACCATGCGCCGGTGGTGGGCAGCTTCCGCCGCCTCGGCCTTGGAACGGTTTTTGTGTTGAGCTGGGGGTGAGACAGCTTTTTTGACCATAGTTATAGACTACCACAAGCACATTACTGTTTGACGCCCTGCAAGGTTTTTATCGACTACCATGTACTAAAGTTGTATGATCCGTTAGTCTCGGTCGAGCAGTAAATAATTGTTTTTAAAACTAGCTGATTCTCAGGTTCGTTCTGACCGTTAGAATAATCAATATCATATTCTACGGCACAATTTGAAACGTCGTCTGAGGCAGCCTTGAAGACCGCATTCCCTGCATCGTCTTGCCTGTCAGCTACAGAGGCCGCGACTTCAACAAGGCTTACGTTCTCAGTAGGATACAAATTATCACTAGCAAGACCAACCTCCGCAACTATGCGGCTCTTCCCCAAGGCAGCCTGCGTAATGTCGATTGTCCGCTTCACGTCTTCATATGTATATATTTTTTCTTGTGCCTCTGCAGTAGTGGTACACAATTCCCTTGCTGGAATTAACTCCAGCACCCTAGCCAGCGATGTACAGTCATTAGTTATGGTAAATCTGTCTTTCTGCTTAACTTCTTCAAGCTCTCGTGCAAGTTGGGTCACGAACTGGCTCAAGTGTTCCAATTTTTGTATGTCAGCCGCGCGCAGAGTGAACAGATATACCTGATGGATTAATATTATCCCTATCGGCATGAGAATAAGGGCTAGGATTAGTTTTTTACGGTAACTTAGCGAAGACTTTTTGATGATTTTTTTACTCATAATTGCTTTTCCTGGTTTACTTAACAATTTTGGTTAGTGGGGACGCCGACGGTATTAAGTAGTTTTTGCCCCGCTCTAGTTACTAACTGCAAAGAGTCTGGCTGGAGTGCCTTACAGATATCGCTCGCGTCCTTATATAAAGCCACTGGTGCGTCATTGATTATGACTAATTTATTAAATATGCCTTCTTGTGCAGTCGTATCCGAACTTCCTAGCAACGCCCATCCGTCACCATTTTCATCATCGTCACTAATGCCAAGTTGTGCCTCTGCGGCTACGATATTTCTCTCAATGTATATTTTTTCGTTGCTCTCCCCTACGCTCGCACTACCATTGCGGGCACGATACAGCGTTTGCGTGTTATCTGCAATCCCATTATTGTCGTCATCAGCATCCACTTCACTGGCGCGGCAGGTACTCGCGTTAGTTGTTTCTACTGTCAAACCTCGAGTCTGTGCCTGAGTAACAACATTCAGGTTTGAGGGGGTCACCTGAACGCATCCGTTTTCCGGATTCCTGAACGAAGCATGGGGTATGTTTTGACTATCTATCCAGAACCTCGCCATCTCTCCTTCGGTATTCGTCGTCAGGCTCTCTCCTACTACGGCCCACCCGTCTGCATTAGAGTCAAAATCATTGGGCATATTAATAATGCTAGCCAATTCTAAATTTCTTTCGAAATACAGTACTTTAGAGTTTAGTTCTGCGGAACCGTTACGTACACGATAAAGTTGTGGTTCATGGTCAATAACTGGGTCGCACCCGTCGTCAGTCCCGTCCTGATCGATATCAATGTTAGCTTCAGTAGCAAATAAGCATACATCTTGACTGTCGCTAATATTGTCGCCGTCTATGTCAGAAGTGGATGCATGTACGGTAATTGGCTTGAATAAATCTATAGGGTCACCTGCAGGCGACTGGCCATATAGATGCAGCATATGAAAGCCTGGCTCAAAGTTCGCAGGTAAACTCACTTCACCACTTATCGCCCCATTCGCGTCAACGCCAATAGTGTCAAGTGTTGTGGGTGTCGATGAGGCCACAACTGTCACAGAACTGTTTGGAGAGAAACCTTGGGCGACAACTTCAAAATCTAAGTCATCAGCCTTTACTATCAAATCTCCAGATATCTCAGGCCGATAGTAGGGCAAGTAGTTATACGCACCTCCAAGCGCGGTAAAGAAAGTGGGTGTACCGGGTTCTTGAGTTTGACTTGACGTTAAGTTTAAATCATTACTTGCAATAGTCTTGGGACTAGTTGAATCCGGATGACTAATTATCGATGCTATGATTTTGTGTGCTTTTGCATTAGGGTGAAAGCTTTCACCCCGTTCACCCCTTGCAACAATACCCGTTACCTTTTCTGGATAAAATTCTCCACATAGCTCATAACCAGCCAAGCTATTCTCGATGTCTATATACTCAATTCCCGCCTCATATGCAGCGAACTCAATGTAATCATTGAGGTATTGAACTCCTTCCCTTATCATCGTACGCTCTGTCTTACTAAGCAGCACATTCATCGGGCAGTCCTCAGCCTCAAGCTCATCATCTACAAATTGCGGATAACCTATAGCATATACTTTACTTAATTTTGATTCTCTTTTAACTTTCTCAAACAACGCCTCAAGTTTTTTACCGGAAGATTGAATTAACTTGGCTACGGCCATGCGTCCATTATTCGTGCCAGCATACCAGCAGTCAGAACTAACAGGACTGCTGTGGCTGCCCCAGCACGACGAAAGCACTGCCTCAAAACCAGCATCATTACCTCCTATCCCTATGGTAATGATTTCTGGTTGATACTTCTCTACAAAGTTGATTTGCCTTGTGCGGCCTGGCGTAAAATCTTGCAAAGCATCCACTTGAAGCTGTGCGATAGTTAAGTCATTGTACACTCCTTTGAGTCGTCCCTCAATATAACCTTCAGCTGCCTGGCCAAAGTAGCCACCGCTGCCGCTAATATCCTTCATGAGCGCACCCGAGCAAGCTACAGACTTGAAATTGCCTTGGGTAATTCCTAAAGTAAAAGCTACTTTATAGGGGTATGATCTTGTGCTTTGATGACATTTTTCTAGTGCGACTGGTGGCTGAGCATTCAAGTTCAGGTTTAAATCTGTTCCTGGTCGATAGTACTTGTTGCCATTATCCGGATTGAGCTCAGTATCTCCCTCTCCTGCCGAGTAAGAATCACCTAGCGCCAAATATTCGAGTTGACTATTGCTATGCCCCCATGCTGTTAACGTGTTTTGGCCATCAATACCAAAGCGCAGGACAGTTGCATCAGAGTTAAAGCTAGCGTGAAATGCCCCACTAAATCCACCCGTAAAGTTACTGTTCATAAATGATGTCAGGTCTTTTATCGCACATCCGCTTACGACCGCCAGCTCGTCTTGTGCGTTAGGGGTACCACACGTTGACAGGTCATAAATTTTTAAATAGCCATACGAACTGCTTGAAACATAGCGTCCATCATTACTAATTGCCAAATCATAGTCAGAATAAAATCCATTAGTTGGCAATCCATCCGCAAAAGTCATCACTTCATAATTATCAAGATTGATGCGAAGAAGCTTGCCTGAATTTGTCTGAACTATCAGCCATTTCCCGTTCGACGACGAATCAATTGTGCGCGTGGCAACTGGATTGTTACTTGAATCAAGCAGCCTTTTTCCGATCGTTAAACTATCAAGCTTATATCTGAGATCATAGTTATTGTACCCCGTATCCAAGTACATAGTTTCTGGGAGTTCATATATATCTAAATTTCCAGACAATCCTCCGCCACCAGCCATCACCAGCTTGTCTGTATTGGGAACAAGGACTGGCTCTAAGCCATTGGAGGTATAGGTGTTAATCATATAAAACAACTTATTAAAACCAACTTTTACGCCTCCCGCACTAGATATTTCACCCCAAGAAGTTTGCACCACGCATCCCTGTGTATCTTCAGTCTGGCTACTGGATTTGAAAATTTTCGTGGCCTGGGCACTACAGTACCTCCCAGTGCTAAAAGTTGGTGGCTGCCCAGTCCCACTGGCTTGAGTCAATGTGGGGTTGGCACTGACCGTCCATATAGAAGTTGCCCTTACGGCGGAAGTATATAGCGACAAAATCACAACCATCATCAAAAGTGCCCCCGTCATTCGATATGCGCTTTTACCTAAAAACCATGTATTACTTCTCATTTTTATTTCCTTTTACCGAACGCCTTGGCTTCTGGCATATCGGTCGTGAACCGTTTTGATGTTGAGCTGGGGGTGAGACAGCTTTTTTGACCATAGTTATAGACTACCACATTACTAGCTGAGCATTGAGGGCCACAGCATGATTAACAGCGCCATCATTATGCCAACCGCAGTGATAACAAGTACTGCACTTTGTTGCCATTTACCACCCGGAATGCTCTTATAAGCCAGCCGCGCGAACATGGCCAGCGCGATAAGCGCACCCAGACCCGCCCACGGCAACGAACTTAATATGGACCTCCCGACCGATACTTGTGCCACAGAAGGACCATACGCTATCGTGGGTGGGCTTCCCACTCCGTTGAGCAGGCCGGGGCCGTACGTATCATAGAGGTGCAGCAGGAATACGGGCAAGCCGACGATTACTAGAAAAGCGATAAGGCAAAATGGTACCAAGAAGTTTGATTCTTCATGCTTACCACGGAGCATAACTACCATTCCGATGAATCATAGTAGTCGCGTGTTTCTTTAGAGCATTCTACTTGAGTGCGCACAGCTGCATCAGTGTTGTCATTATTCAATGCCACAACTGCATACCTAACATTACAGTAACTGCTTTCTACATTTGCAAGCTGAAATTTTTCAACCCCGCCCTTATCAATTTTATGACTACTTGTAGATATAATTTCTTGAAGTGATAGCGATGAATCAGGGTAGATACCGTTCACTTCTTGCAATTTCTCAACGTGCTTAGATGTAGCAAGCTTTTCGTGCATAGCACCAATGACACCTCTCGCTTCCTCTACAGTAGCAACAGGCTTCTTGCTGGTTATCGTGACACCACAATAACCACTTTGCGGATGAATATCCTTGTAACAGCTTTTTTCTAGTACAGGATCAACGCCATCACCAGAAGACTTTTCGCTTACAATCAAGGATGAGACTTCCGACAGGTTTCTTAATTCGTTTATTTCACCGGCTCGCGAATTTGCCCTAAGCTGCAAGAATCCAACATACGCCAGCGCGACAATCAGAAGTGTAATTACTATAAGGATAAAACTGATTTTCCTATCAACAGCATTCGTATTGCGCCTATCGCCCAACTTCCTAGCGCTTTGCTTCTTCTGTGTTTTTTCATATGTAACTTTGCATTACGTTGTAATCCAGCGCCAAAAACCGACGACGCAACTTGCGCCAAATGCAATGAACGTTAGCAGGCCTACCATCATTTTGCCCTCATCGTCTGAAAATCGGAACGCCTTTACTGCAGCGATGCCCGTCAGCACAAAAGCCAGCGACATACTTAGCGGCATAAAGATATGCAGCATGAACCATCCAAAATTATTTCTAAAGCCACCGCCACCAGTGACATAACCGCCCCCTCCAAAGCCAAATATGTCAGGGCCAAGGAATACATACAGCAACACGCATATTACTGGCAGTGCAAATACGTTCAATAAAAACAGCCTGTAGAAACTGGCCAGATACTTTTTTGGCTTACTCATCCAGACACTCCGTAGGTACGGTAATTTCCCAACAAACTGTCATCCTTTTGCTTTTTCTTGCAGATAATTACTGTCTTTGGCATTGGTAATCATAGCTACAGACTACCATAAGCAACATGACCGATGAAAAGAAAATACCCCCTGATCGTCGATGCCAGGGGGCGCGGTTTTCCGTCATCCGCCGACGCACTGCAGCCTCACTGCCGCGGCCAGCCCGCCGTCATGTCGACGGGCGTGAACCAGTACTCCCAGGGAGGGTTGTACCTGCTCATCAGGTCGTAGGCCGACTTGCGCCGCTCGTACTCCCCGAAGCTGCCGTCGGTCTGGGGTTGGATGTCCGGTGGCATGTTCTCCCACTCGTACACCGCCGTCTGGGCCATGCTGGCCAGGCCGTGGGCCGATGCGACGGTTTGCAACGTCACCTCCGGCTGGATTTCCAGTCCGCCATCGGGCTTGGTGTGGAGCAGCAGCACGACCGGCTCACCGCCGATCGCCCTGGCGCGGAAGGCAGAGTACTCCTCCGTAGCCCCGGGCCTGATGCCGATGTACTCGGGTTCACCAAAGCCCACGACCTGCAGGAACGTCGCTGCCTGCTCAACGCGCGAGGGCTGCGACTCCGGCGGCGCCGCCGGCAGCAGGAACCTGCCAACCAGGACGCTCAGCCCAGCCAGAAGGACCGCAATGAGGATGAAGGCGGCCGGTTTACTGCCGGTCGGATTCCTTTCCTCGCCGTTGGTGCCTGCGGCACTTGTGCCTGTCACGGTATCTCCTCCGTGGTGCGATGGGATGATGTCGACAGTCCTTGACCGTCGGATGTACTTATACAACTAAAATAAAACTAAGTCAATTGGCAGACTACTGCTCGTTGAGGTAGCGGATCACCTCATCCACCGTCTTCATCCTCATCACCGCCGGATGAAAATAAAACACCGACATATGGTTCATCTGGCCAATCAAAAAGATAAGCGGCGTCCCATGCGTAACATTCAAGGCCAGCGCCGCCCCAAGCTCCACGTACATGCCCTTGCCGCTGCTGGCGTTATCGGTGCAGATGACGTACGCGTCGCATTCGACGACGCCCTGGATGTCCAGCTGGGCGCGGCGGCCGGTCTCTTCGGTATCGCGCAGTTTGTCCTCGACACTGCCCAGCATCCTATCGCCGGTCTCATTGCGGGTCCAGTCGTGCGTGATGGTGTGGCCGGCGTCAACCAGCGCCTGCTGCACGGCGCGGACGCTGCTGATGTCGGTGATCTGGCCGGAAACGAATACTTTCATACTTATGCCAATTGTACCTGAAAACCCGGCAGAAAGGAGAACGCCCCTGGCCAGATGAGGCCAGGGGCGAGGCTCAGCCGGCCTGCCGCAGCAACAACGGGAAGCGTCGCCAGCGGCGCAGCTGCTGCGTAGAATACCACTGCAGCAGGATGACCACGATGCCTCCCGCCAGCGCGGCCACCAGGTCCATCGAGTCGAAGATGTCGGTGTCGGGCGCGCCCAGCCAGCGAAGGATGATGCCGGGGTCAAAGCCGCCATCCCTGTCCCAGCCCATGTGGTCCTCGAGCTCGATGTAGAAGCCGTGCAGCGTGCCGAGCAGCACGATGACCATGTGTAGGTTGGTCTGGAATCTCACGGCCCTGTCACTGCCCTGCTGCCGGTGGCGGCGCGGCGTCAGCAACGCGATGAACGTGGAGAAGATGGCCGTGAAGAAGGCAGGGTAGCCAAAGTCGGCCATGTGGTGGCGCAGCAGCCGCGGCAACCAGTACCACTCCACCAGATACACACGGAAGGCGAACGCCAGCACGGCCAGTAGCAGGATGGCGGCGTACGGCCAGTTGATACGGGGTGAAGGCCGGGCCATGACCGGGGTCCTTTCGGGTCGGGGACGGGTGCGGGATGCCTAGGGTATAGTGTAGCGCTTCTGCCTTTAACGGTAAATTTTTAGGCGATACGTCCAGCCAGGTTGCCACGCCCCTGTTTTGCGCCAGTCCTCAGCAAAGACCCGCTCCCACGTCTTGCCGTTGGCGATATGTTCCAGTGCCAATTGTGGCGCCTGGTGGGCAACTATGGCGATATGCTTGCCCGTATACTTCTTAGCAATGTCACGGCGGAAGTCCTGGATGCGACCGGCCACATCCTCATAACTTTCGCCATGAGGAAATGGCTTTTTTACGTACTGGGTCATATCACTCTTAAAGCCGGCGGTAGGCGTGCCGTTCAGATCTCCATAGTTGCACTCGCGCAGCCGTTCATCCTGGATGATCTCGTACTTGCCGCCGAACCCAAGCCGGGCCGAATCGACCGCTCTTTGCAAATCAGAGCAGAAAACGACGTCAAAATGTTTGTCTGCCGCCTGCTCTCCCAGCTTTATTGCCTGGGCACGACCAGTCTCCGATAGTTCTCCGGGCAGCCAGCCGGTTGCCAAGCCTTGCTCGTTGTCCGTGGTCGTGCCGTGGACGAAATACGCAATTAATACTTCGTCAAAATTGGCACCTTCTTTGTTTTGCATGATTCCCCCGTTCATCGTTGCCGCAAAAAATCCCGCAACCCATCATAATCACGCAGCTTGTTATACGTAATAAGGTCATCCTCCTCAGACAGCTCAGCCCGCGTCAACCCGCCATACCCTTCAGGTTCAAAGATGCGGTCCCAGCCATAGCCGCCCTTCCCGCGTGGGCTGCTTGCTATGACACCGTCCAGATGCCCTGCAAAGAACCGTAGCTCAGTACCATCAAAATAGCCGTAGGTAGCCGAGCCATAGGCTGAACGGTCAGCAAAGCCATCCAGCATACGGCACATATTCTCCAGACCGTTCTCCGCATCGACGAAAAACCTGACAAACGGGCCAGGCAGACCACCCAGCGCGTTAAAGCCGAGGATGGTGTCCTCTACCAGCACGGGTGCCTGTAGCAGCTCATACGCCTGTAGTACCTTATGCTCAATCACCACCTTCGGGTCGGCGGATTGTATCTCATCCAGGTCAAGTTTTCGGTGTTCCAAAGTGATGCCAAGAATCTTAGCCAGATAGTCGGCCTTGTTCTGATTGCCGGTAATAAAGACGGGTAACATGCCCTCATACTAGCAAAAAATGAAATACCCCGCCTCCCCGGAGTATTTCGTCTCAGGGGGACGGGGTGATGGCCGTCAGGCCGATGGGTCCTGTGCGCCCTGCGCAGCGACGGCCGCCAGCTCACGGTCCGTGCGGCGCAGGTCCAGGGCGAGCGCCCGCACCCTGTCGTGCCGGATGGCGTCGAGCAGGTCGTCACGGCTGGCGCCGCGGCGGTGTGCCTCCAGCAGGTAGCGCGCCAGCACCAGTTGACCGTACAGCCGGCACTGATCGACCAGATCCTCCGCCAGCTCCCGCTCCATGCCGCGGCGGCGCAGCTGCAGGTACTCGCGGTGCCGCATAGCATTCCACTGGGCCAGCCACAAGCACTCGTCGTGCTCCAGGCCGGCGCGGCGGGCGCGGATGTAGGCCCGGATGCGGCCCAGGGAACGCCCGCTGCCGAGTTCGCCGGCGAACAACGGCACGGACAGTACTGCCCAGTGCTCAGTGAACGCCTCGATGGCGATGCCCGCCTCGCCGGCCTTGCACCGTTCATAGTGGTGCTGCAGCCAGGCTCGGAAGTTCTCGGGGCCGCCGCCGGCGTTGAAGTGCCAGAGGTGTACCGGCACACCCTCCTCGGGCAGACGGTGCGTGCTGTAGTTGTACCCCGTCTGGGCAGCCAGCAGCAGTTCGTCGCTAGTCCAACCGTACGTCAACAGTTCGGCGTACGTACCTGCCAGCTCGCGGACATTGCGCGGGCCAAGCCCGTCGTTCGCCTCCAGAAAGGTCAGGAAGTCGCGGTTGATGAAGGGCGTCGTGTCGTACACGGTAACTCCAAAATGGTCGTGTGCAGTCGAACTATACTATTATATAGTAAAACTAGCTTTTTGTCAAACAATCCGCTGCCATAAGCAGCATGGGCGACTTCATGCTATAGTGCAGATATCATGCAACTCATCCGCACCCTCTTCGGCCTCCGGTCCATTTATGTTAAGCAGACCGTGGAGCGGATGCTCTATATATACGTATTGGTGGCGGTCGGCGTCTGCCTGCTGGTAGACATCGCGGTCGATAACAACCTGCCGTACACCACCATCTACGGCCTGGTCGCCATTGCCGCTTATGCCCTGCTCCGCTCCATTCTGCGTACCTTCATCGTCAACCGCTACGTGCGCCGCTACTCAGCTTCTTTACTCAGCGTTCCGGCGGCCACCGGTACCGCCAGCACCTCTATCGATATCGAGCTGAACGAAGTCGACCGCATCCACCCCATCGCCACCTTCGGCGATGCCCGGGTCATCCTGGCTGCCTTTGATTTTTATGGTAAATCCAAGGACCACGAGTACCTGGCCCGCCAGGCGTTCTATGTGGTCTGCGAACTGCCGCTGCGGCGGGTCTTGCCGCACATCGTCTTTGACAGCAAGCGGGCTAAGCGGTCACAGTTCAAATACTTGTATCTGCGCTCGCAGCGCTTCTCCGTGCAGGGTGCCTTTGATGATATCTTTGACACATATGTGCCGGATGGCTACCACATCGATTCACTCAGCTTTGTCACCCCGGAAGTCATGCAGGCGATGGTTGAGGCCAGCCGCTACGACATCGAAATCATCAACGACAAGCTGCTGCTGTACGCACCCTTGATTGACGAGCGCGAGATCGAGGGATTTGCCGCGCACGCCCGTGCCATCGCCCAGCACCTCAACGACAACATCGACACCTACCGCGACGACCGCCTGACCGGCAAGGCCCGCAAGACCAGTGTGACCTTGTTTGCGCGGACGCTGCTACGCAATCCGCTGAAGTTCTTTGTGGCGGCGGGCGGCTTTGGGCTGGTTGCGCTGACTATCATTATCATCGCGCTGGTGGAGTATCCCGAAGGGGCGTTTGACCTTATCTTTAATCAGTTGACGCTGGTGATTTACATCGGGCTGTTTGCCAACCTGATGCAGGCCCTGAGCATCCGGCGGGAGAATGAGAAGCTGCAGGCGAGCTACCGGGTGATTTTGCAGGGTGGGACGAGTGGGTTGAATCCGTATCTGAAGAAGCGGGTAATGAGAAGTAAATAGCCCCCGCAGTCGAGGGCTATATATCCGCCTACTCTCCCATGACCACATCCACCCAATAGTTATTCCCATTGAACGAACTCTCCGGGAAGCCGCCCCCATACCGGAACACCCCGCCGCCAGCCTGGGCCGTCAACGGGCCGTTGGTGAAGGCTGCGTTCAGGCCGCCAGCCGTGTAGCTGTAGTGGCCGGCCGTGCTGCGATACGAAGCAGTATAGGTAGCATTAGCCGTGATGGCGATTGGCGTAGCGAAGGTAGCCGTCTGCCAGCCGCTGGCAGTTTCCGTGCCGGTGGTTGCCGTGCCGAGCGGCGCGCCGGCAGCGTCCCAAAGCGTCACGGTGTGGCTGGTGAGCGTATCGGCCGGGGATTTGTAGAACGTGATGGCTTTGACGCTGCCGTTCTGGCTGCTGGCGAACTTCAATCCCAGTTCCACGTCGTTGTCGGCGGCGGCCGAGACGGTCTGTGGCTGTGGCGCCCAGAGCGAGAAGACGTTGGCGCCGGTGGTGAAGCTGCTGGAGTATGCACTGGCCAGGGCCACGCCGTTCGCATCCTTCACGCCGGTAGAGACCTGGACGGTATAGACGGTTTCCGGGCTCAACGAGGCGTTCGGGTTGATGGTGATCCTGTTGCTGGCTGTGGCGTAGCTGACAGCGGCAGGTACCGGCGTGGTGCCATTCAGCAGCTGGACATTAGTACTGTTGACGGTGCTGGCGTCCAGCGGCTCACTGAAGGTCAGCTCAATGTTGCCGCCTGGCGCGACGTTGGTAGCACCGGCCGCGGGCGACACCGTGGTGACGGTCGGCGGCGTCACATCCTGGCCATAGGTGGCAGCATAGGCACCGCTCGTCACTGGGAAGACGGCATAGGCGACGCCCTTCATCGTCTCGGTATCGAAGCTGACGTTCGTACCGTCCTTTTGCAGGCTCAGCAGCGTGCCGTTCTTGGAACTCAGCGGCAGCAGGGCGCGGCCCATGGAGCGCAATTTAGCGTCCATAGAGGCAGTGAAGTTCAGGGTTGAGCCGTTCCAACTGGTACCGGTGAAGTACGAAGCATTGCGGCCATCAGTCCAGTCCAGCAGCTGCTGGCCGGAGACCAGCGGCACGCCGCGGGATTTGGCGGCCTGCACCAGCTGGCGGTCAAACTGGTCGGAGTAGTCGTAATGCGTGCCGAGTGCGCCGTAGAAACCTTCCGGCCCCAGCGCCCTGTCCAGCTGCAGGTTGATGTTACCTGGGAAGGATTGGCCGCTTTCATTGACCAGGTGCGAGGGCAGCTGATAGCTGTCGATAAGGCTGCCATCGGTGTCGGCAAAGCGCATGTTCAGGCCGCTGCCGGTCATGAAGCCCGGGCGGTTCTGGACCCAGCTGCCGGGCCAGTAGTAATAGTTGAGGTCGAGGCGCAGGCCCTTGTCGACACCGATCTTGGCGGCATCGGCATACGTGCTCCAGGCAATGCAGTGGATGCGGTTGACGCGCTGCACCGGCAGGCTGGCGTACTTGGCGCGGAAGGCAGCCAGGTCGCTGTCGTAGGCAGCGCTGAGCGAGGCAGGCGTCCAGTTGTTGCAGCCGGTGCTGGCGTGGACACCAAAGTCGAAGCCTTGGGCGTGATAGCCGGCGGCCTGGGCGTCGGTCAGCGGCGTGTCGGTGTAGATGAGCGAGGTGGAGCGGACGCATTCCCAGTCTGCCACCGAGCAGCCAGGGGCGCTTTGGGCCAGCTGGTAGTCCAACGCGGAGACAGTGCCGTTGCCGGTGGCGTGGTCGTCGGCCACCATCACCATGACGGCTTTTTTGTTGTACGGGAAGTAGGATAGCTTTGGCAGCGGCTTACGGTCTTTGTTGACCTCGGCGATCAGGTTGGCCAGCAGGCGCTGTTGTTCGTCGGCCTGCGGGATGGCAACTTTATTGAGGTTGACGTAGTCTGGCTGCAGGTCACCGGCTTTGGCACCGTAGAACAGATCGTTGGGACGGATGACGGAGTTGCCATCGCGCTCGTCGCCGGACCAGGCCGGGTTACCCTGGTGCATCAGCACGATGGAGCGGGCCAGATCGTAGGTAAAGGCGGCTGCCTGCCCGCCGTTACTGCCCACGGAGCGCACGGTCACGGCCGGATTGGTAGTGGCGGTAGTGCCGTTGCTGTAAAGTGTGGCCACCGTGGCGGTACCGTTGTTGGCCGAGTAGCGGTCGGCGACGCCGTGGTATTGGATGGTCTCGTCGACGATGCCGGCACCAGGCGCAGTGCTCGTGTTCACCTTGAGATAGGCATCAGACAGCAAAGCCGACTGGTCGGTCAGGCCCAGCAGGCCGGCCAGCTTCTTGTCCGGGCGCATGGCAATCAGGTTACCGCCAGAGTTCACCCAATTGCTCAGGCTGCTGACCTGTGAATCGGTAAGGGTCATATCGCCAAGAATGGCAACATCGTAGTTGGCCAGCATTGTGCTGTTGACCGCGCCGATCTCGACGGTCTTGAAGGAGTTGAGGCCTTCGGCGCGCAAGATCTCACTGTAGTAGGCGCTGAACGGCTGACCGGCCTTGGTGATGACCAGGATGGGGCCGTCGTGGCCTTGCGCCAGCGGGTCAACGGCACCGGCGGTGGTGGCTTGGGTGGTAAAGCTCCAGGTGTAATCGGCGGCCAGGGCATTACCGGCAGCGTCCTTGATGGCGGTAGTCAGGGTGACGGTATACTGCGTGCCCTGCTCCAATGCGGCGGTCGGGGTCAGGCTTATCTTATTGGCAGCGGCATCATAGCTGACGGTAGCTGGCACCACGGCATTCTGGGCATTACGCAGGACTACGGATGAAGCCGTGACGGTCGAGGCGGTCAGCGCCTCATTGAAGGTAGCGGTAATAGTGGCATCGGTGGCCGCATTGGTGGCACCACCCGTCGGCGTGGCTGCAGTGACGGTCGGGGCGGCGTTATCCAGCGGCACCGAGATGACATCCACCCAGTAGTTGGAGGCCATGTAGGTCTGGTCAGGGAAACTGCTGGCGCTGCCGTACTTGTAGACACCGTTACCGCCATCCGTTCCCTGTTGCAGGGCGCTCAGGTTGCCGTTGGTGGCGGCGGTGTTGGCAAAGTAATTCTGGTTGACGGCGTAGCGGCCATTTGGCGCAAAGTACGAGACCACATAGGTAGTGTTGGCGGCGATAGCAACCGGTTCCGCAAACTGCACTTCCTGCCAGCCGGTGGCCGATTCGTTCTGGAAGGTGGCGGTGGCCAGGCGGGTACCGGTGGCGCTCCACAACGAGCCGGTGTGCGTGCCCGTGTTGCCGGTGCCCTTGTAGAATTTGACGCCAGAGATCTTGACGGCCGTGCTGGAGCGGAATTTCACGCCCAGCTCCACGGCGCCCGTGTCATTGGCAGCGGCCACCGCCGGCGTGGTTGAATTGGGCCAGATACTGGCAGCCACAGCCGGCGCCTGGTTGCTGACGGTCACGGTGACGGCGCTACTGGTGGTGACATTGCCGGATGTGTCGGTGGCGACGGCGGTCAGGACGTGCGTACCATTATTGACACCGGATGTATTCCAATTGACGCTGTACGGGCTGCTGGTATCGGCGCTACCGATATTGTTGCCGTCCACTTTGAACTGGACATGCGCCACGGCGGCGTTATCGGCAGCATCTGCCGTGACGGCGAGCGTACCGGAAACAGTCGCACCCCCAGCCGGTGCAGTCAGGCTGACGGTCGGGCCGGTGGTGTCTGAGCTGGCCGTAACCACATCCACCCAGTAGTTGCTGGAGTTGAAGGAGGCGTTGGGGAAATTACTGGCGCCGTAGCGGTAGACGCCATTCGGACCGTCAGTGCCGCTTTGCAGGGCGGTCAGGGTGCCGTTGGTGGCAGCCTGGTTGGCAAAATACCCCTCAGTGACCGCATAATGGCCGTTAGGGGCATGGTAGGAAACGATGTAAGTAGTGTTGGCGGCGATGGAAACCGGCGTCGTAAATAGGGCTTGTTGCCAGCCACTGGCCGTCTCATTTTGGAAGGTGACGGTGGCCAGGCGCGTACCGTTCGCGGACCAAAGCGAGCCGGTGTGCGTGCCGGTGTTGCCCGTGCCCTTGTAAAATTTAACGCCGGTCACAGTGGTGGCTATGGAACTACGGAACTTAGTGCCCAGCTCGACGGCGTCACTATCCGGGTCGCTGAGGACCGCCGGTACTTCTGCACCAGTAAAGACCGACGCTGCCTCGGTCCGTCGCGAGAGCGAGACGAACAACGTCGCGCCCACCAGCAGCACCGCCACCATGAATGCGGCGAGCGCCCTCGCCCTTGTATTGCGTTTAATGACAGCTAATGCCATATAGCCTCCCTGATTGTTTCACCGTTTTTGTTTTTTGAATGGTTTACACCCAGTATACACCAAAAATGATGTGAGCAATCATCAAGTTCGGTTGCGGTTTAGTACAGTTCAATTGCCTCACGAAGCTCGCTATAAGGTCTGCGACAAATTGCCGTCCCTTCCCGACTAAGTGCGATATGCCGCCTTTCTGCAGGTACCGGGCGAGGTTATCGGCACCGACCGCTCCATGCGTACGTCCAGTTGTAGTAGACTGAGGCGGAAATACTGGAGCTAAAGTACAGCAGCCAGATCTTGCTTGAGCTGCTCAAACGACTCGTACTGGATAGCCGTCATCCCTAAGGAGCGTGCTCCGTCACAATATGCAATCACATCATCAACGAACACGCATTCCGCAGGCCCAACACCAAGCCGTTGCGCCGCCAGCTGAAATATCTTTGCGTCAGGCTTTCGGATGCCATGCTGATACGACAGGACGAAATCATCAAACAGCGCCTGATTTTCCTTTGAGAATAGCTCATCAAGCCAATCATCGGCAGCATTGGAAAGAAAACCAATCTTATACTTGGGCTTCAAATCAGTCTTGATGTAATTGAGCAGTTCATCGTTGTTTGGATTAAGTTCCAGGAATGACTTCACCTCATCCAGCCCGACGCCAGACAACTCAGATGTCCGCTGCAGTAGCTCGTCGAAGCTTATTTTTCCTTCGGTAGATAAGTGGTCTAGCGCCTTGATCTGCTCGACAATGTCAGGCTTATCGGATAGGTATGTTGAGTAAAAACGGGTGATACTATCCTCAACCAGGACACCGAAACAGTCGAAGATGATTGCTTTTTTAGCCATACCCTTAATAATACTCTGCATTTGCACCATAATTGCCACGTATTAAACCACTCTCAAACAAGACGTTGATCAGCCTTATAGCCCCCTATGTGGTCAACGACCGCCAAAATAGTATCAGTAAGTCAACAAAAATGGCGATACACCCCGTGACAACAACCCCTGCCAAGCGTACTTTTGATGTTTTCTGGCCGTGAATTGCAGTGAACCCCAACCATGAAACAATCAAAGCAGCCGCCAACCCCACAATAGGCAGGAGGCCAATTAAGATATTCCCAAAAACTATCCGCCATGGGGCGACTGCGCTTCCGCCCCAGATGCCATTCAGTAAGCCGGGGCCTGCAAATTCGTACAATAGCAGTAGCGCCAGAGGCAAGAATATAATATTAGAAAGAGCGGTGGTGTAGAACAATTTGTTTTGACGCATCGTTTTTCTCCAAGGCTAAACTTAATAATTGACCCGTCACGCACGAGGCCAGTAGCCAGTGCCATGAGTCGGCACTGTGCAGCTCATAGCCAATGTAAGTATTGCATCATCAGATTCGGGTTTACTAAGCTTAACACTATATGCTCCTCCGCACTGAACCAGCTTCTGTGCGCGAACATTGAACGAAAACTCACGCGATAGCGAACGCAGGGCTGCTTCGTCATTTTGAGAGTAAGCCGGGTAGGCTGTAGTGGGCGCTTCAGATGCATCAACATGCTGGTCATTGCGAATTGCCTTAAGGAGGGCGCCCACAGCTTTACTAACTTCTGCTTTTTTGGACACCGCCAGCTCCACGTTGGCATCATACCTACAGGCTGTGCCCTTGAATAGTCCAAAGCCCTCCCCTACATCCCTGCAGTCTTTATTCTTCTCTAAGGTCAGGCCTCTGGAGGCTTCAATATCACTCACGATGCGGTCCATTATAGTACTGGTAGTTTTAAGAACTTCCCTGTCATTCGAATCTTGAACTCTGCCGTAAATCAAGTATCCGAGGCTCAAGAACAGAGGCGTAAGGGCCAGTCCCGATAGGAGCAGGATGAGGTATGCGCCGTTCGTTTTTGTAGCTTTAGTGCTTTTCATATCACCACTGATCCTCGGCCAATAACGCTCGCGAGGGAGCATAGCATCGTATCTCAGTCTTCATTCTGACAGGATCACCCTCAAGCAGTACCTCATTACGCAGATAGTAGTCTATAAAGCACTTTGAAGAAGTTACATCACTCAATGCAAAATCGGCGTGCCATATTTTCACTTGGCTTCGAAGCTCCTGATAACCCTCGGGGAGTTTCAGATCAAACGGAACAGTGGGCTCAAATTTCGACACGTTGGCGTCTGCTTCTATTACACTGGCACTTTCGCTCGTGAACGTTTTAACATAAATAGGTGAATGCACGTCGTTATCCGAAACTGCAGATATTGAGCATAGCATTGCGCCCATCCTTATGAAACCTTCTCCTGGGGCTTCACAATTCTTCTCGTAAGTAAACTTTAGATTCTTATTTTTTGCCTCTATATTTGTCGCTAACCTCTCAACTTCACTTTTCATGTGCAAAAGATTGCTTTTTGAATGAAGCATTAGGAGAAAATTTACTAGCAGAATCAATAGAACGCCCGCTGCCGCCACCCCTAGGATAATATGTAAGGGTTTTGCTTTTTTGTGAGTTGTTGGCTGATATCTCACCATTCGCTTGGCGCATAATTATCAAGCGTCCCAATGGTGCAGCTGACACCGATTTGTAACAATGCCCTAGCCTCATCCGAGTCTGCCTCGCCAATAAAGTACCCGATTCCACAATCGGCAGCATTAGGCTTTTTAATTTCGAAACTCATGCTGGCTCT
The DNA here is from genome assembly GCA_016789455.1 of Candidatus Saccharibacteria bacterium. Classification (NCBI taxonomy): domain Bacteria; phylum Candidatus Saccharimonadota; species Candidatus Saccharimonadota bacterium. The sequence continues at coordinate 47,127 of JAEUQU010000001.1, forward strand.
TTTTTCATAATCAAGAAACCCCTCACTTTTTATAAGTTCGTCTAATGGTTTTTTTAGATTTGGGTACTTTTTATCCTCGGCAACACTTACTCGCACCACATGCTCCGACTGCTCGACCAACTTATTTGTCTCATCAATCAGCCGCTTGACCTGTTCGGTGCTATCCACTTTATACTGGGCCTGTGCAATTATCCAGCACGAGGACGGCTCGGGCCTTGGCCTGAATGTCAAACCACCGGTAGGGCAATCGTTTTCATGGGTAAAAGCAATATTTTTGTTGTTCTGATGCACTTTATCACTTATTTCGGTAACCGCAGATCTCATTGCCTTCAATTCATTCAAATCAAGCGTGCGTATGATATGAAGGTATACGTTGTATAGAAGGATCATCGCAGCTAGCACAGCTAAAAGTGTGAGTATAAATTTCTTCCTAGAGCTCGCTCCGTTTAAAACTGTATGTGTTTTTTTCATAGCTCTCCTATCTTTATTAATTTATACAGCTGCTTCCGCTGGGCAGCGCTACGAGCGAAACATCTCGAGCTTCGCCATGTTTGACAACAGACAGGCTTGCAGGTATTAATGCCTGACATTGGTCATTCGCATCCATAAACAGGGCAGTAGGTACTCCCGAATTATCAATTAGGCTATTGGAAACTCCGTACTGCGAAGGCTCACTTGACACACCAATCAATGCCCATCCGTCGTAGTTCGTATCGTTATCACTAATTCCAAGCTGCGCCTCAGCCGAAAAGATATTACGTTCGATATAAATCTTCTGCGGATCTTCACTGATACTACTTTCTCCATTGCGTACGCGATATAAAGGCTGGGTACTGTCCGGAATGCCATTGCCATCAGCGTCATGGGAGGGGTTCTCTGGACGGCATGTAGAGGTATTGTATGCTTCAACTGTCAGACCACTGATTTGCGACTGCTGAACCACCGCGAGACTTGATGGCGCAACTTGTACGCAGCCGTTATCCGGGCTTCGGAAGCTTACATGCGGCACACCTTGAGAGTCAGTCCAAAAATTCGCCTTTATACCTTTTGTTGCCGCAGTTTGGCTTTGCGCAACCACAGCCCAGCCATCTGAATTGTCGTCATAGTCTCCAACTATATTTACATCTTCAGCCAAGTTAACATTACGTTCTATGTATATTACATCTTCGGTCGTGCTTGTTGTTCCGTTTCTTACCCTATACAGCTGTGGGGGGCCTTCCACTACCAAGTCACACCCATCGTCCGTGCCATCCATATCAACGTCTTCGTTTAAAGCGGCGGCAAATAAGCACGGATCCTGGTTATCTAAAATGCTATCTCCATCCTTATCGTTTTGAGATTCGTGTACTTCAATTGGCTGGTAAAGGTCTATCGAGTCACCAGCCGCCGATGTTCCGTAAATGTGAAGTGTATGGGAGCCGGGCTCAAACGTAGAGGGCAGAGAAACCTCTTGTTCAATCTTACCCTCTGAATCAACAGTGAACGTTCCGAGGCTTGTGGGTGTTGATGCCATTACGACCTCGACCTGGCTATTAGGACTGATGCCTTTAGCAGATATGTCAAACGATAGGCTGTCAGACTTAACGATTGTGCTGAGCTCAGTGTTAACATGGTAATAAGGCCAAAAGTTGTAGGTGGCACCAGTTGGATTGAAGTAGGTTGGTACGCCCGGCTTGGTGGTTTGATTGTTCGGCAAAGCTAGTCCATCACTTGCAATTGTCTTTGGGCTTGAAGGGTCGGGGTTTAGAATTACAGAGGATATAGTTTTATGGCCTGCCGCATTGGGGTGGAAGCTTTCGCTTCTTTCGCTGGCACCCGCAAGCGCGATGCCAGTGACCTTTGGCGTAAACTCATCGCATAGCCTGTAGCCTGCCAATGCGTTTTCTATGTCTATGTATTCTATACTAGCTTTTTTCGCAGCATATTTTATATGGTTATTAAAGTAAGCCACCGCTTCCTTCAGCATTTCCCTCTCGGCAGAAGTAAGTAATACATTTGCCGGACATATAGTTGCTTCATCATTCACAAATTGAGGGTAGCCAATTGCATATATTTTGCTGTCGGGAGCTGCATCTTTTAAGTCTTTGAATAACTTTACGAGCTTATTGCCCGCTTCTTGAATAAATAGACCAACTTGTTTACGGCCATTATCGGTATCAGCCCAGTCACAAGTAAGCAAGTCATGCTGCACGCAGTCTTTTACAACTCTTTCAAACTGGGCGTCGTTGCCACCAATTCCGATGGTAATAATTTCTGGCTGGTATTTTTCTGCAAATTCTATTTGGTTTTCTCTGCCTGGAATAAAATCCAGTAAAGCTGCCGCTTTAGCATTTGCAACTTCCAGTTCGTCCAAAAAAATATGTGAAAGTCTTCCGTTAAGAAGCCCGTAGTTAATATCAGGCTGACCGAGATAGTTCTTTAATCCTACTTTATAATTTTTGATGTCATTAATCATTGCACCTGAGCATGCCACCGACTTAAAATCACCACTGCTAATTCCCAGCATTTTTGCCAATCGATAGGGGTATGCCCTTGTACTCTGATGACATTTTTCGCGCAAAACCACTGGGTTGGCCGAATAATCTCCATCCACATCAGTTATCGCCCTATAATATTTTTGACCTGTTTCTGGATTAATTTCTGTGTCCCCTTCTCCTGACGAGTAGGAGTCGCCCATGGCCAAATACTCAAGCCTGTCATTACTGTGCCCTGCGGCCGTCAGCGTGTACTCCTGCTGCGCTCCAATCTTCAAGCTTGTGCCGTCGTAATTAAATGAGAGAAAGTATGCCCCATTATACTGTGCACCCGCTGCCGCTACTTGATTTTTCAAGAACTGAGTATGATCTTTTTCTCCGCAGCCGCTTACCACTTGGAGCTCATCTTGAGGGTTGGGACTGGCACAAGAATCGAGGTCAAATATTTTTACATAGTCAGTACCATAGTACAATGAGCCGCCCGACACTGCCGCTCGCTGGCCGTCGTTACTGATAGCAATATCATATTCACTAGGGGAGTTAATCTGAATGCTAGCAAATGTAAGCACTTCATATGTATCAAGGTTGATGCGTAGTACCTTATTGTTGTTGGTGTATGCAATCAACCATTTTCCGTTTGGAGACGAGTCGATGGCTCGAGTGTAAACATCATTATCATTTGCGTCCTTTAAGGCTTTCCCCACTGTCAAATTATCGAGCTTGTACATTTTTTGGTAGTCATTGTAGCCTGAACCAATTGGCATAGTATCCGGATTTTCATAAATCTTCAGCCAAGCATAGTTGCCTACGCCGGCGACAACCAGCTTGTCCGTATTGGGCACCAGCACCGGCGCAGCCCAGTGCCCGGTATCAATAACGTAGGACAATTTATTAAAGCCCATTTTGAGCGCACCACTCTGGCCGAGTTCACCAAAGGCGGTCTGAACAGCACATTCATCCCTATCAATAGTTACAGTTGTTTGGCCATAGTTAGCTAGGGTACTGTAGATACTTAGCGGCACCTTGGAACAGTGCTTCCCTTCGGTACCATCAAGAGCTTTGTTAGGGTCCGGAGGTGTGTAGGTGAATGTGGGATTGGAGCTGACGCTCCACATAGCCGTCGCCTTAACGGCAGATGCATATGCAAAAATAATGCCCAGCACAGCAATTATCAGTAGCGGTGCAATAATTACTCTTTTGCCTGGGCTGCCAAAACGGCTTTTCATGTTTTTTGTTTTCCTTAAGTTTGTACTTTTATTGTACGCGATAAATCAAACTAAAAATAGTAACTGGTACCCCGGGTTGGGATCGAACCAACGACCTTAGGCTTAGAAGTCCTCTGCTCTATCCACTGAGCTACCGGGGCGTATAAATACAGTGTGAGTATAGCATGCGCCGCAGTTCCTGGGGTATTCCTTGGCGGGTGTTTATATGTGATAATTGCCAAGTTTGCTATACTAAGGCGTACTCATAAGAAATCACAGCCACGTGCGGGTGTGGTATAACGGTTATTATTCCAGTTTTCCAAACTGGCGAAGAGAGTTCGATTCTCTCCACCCGCACCAGGTTGTGGTTTTTTGTTTGCTGAAATTCCCAAGCATTAGCGGTTTCCGCCAAATTCCCCTATACTGGCCTTATGCTTGAGTCCTGGCTCCAACCTTTTATCTACCTCTGGCAATGGGTCCTGCAGGAACAACCTTGGATGGTGGCTGCGCTCAGTTCACTGCTGGCGCTGGGCTTTGGGTTCCTGCTCATCGGCACCATTCGCCACCGCCGGATGTGGTGGGCCATCCATAAACAGAATAATCTTATCCGCAAACTGGCCTGGGAACTGTACCTGAAGCAGATGGTGATGATCGGGCATGTCGACATCGAGGAGCTGCTCTTTTTCTGCCACGATCACGACATCACCGATGAAAGCCCGAGCGCCATCGAGCTGTTGCAGGCCGTTTATTATGATTCGACTGATATCATCGGCACGCACCTGCGGGCGGAGGATGCTCGTGTCATCATTGAGGAGTATATTTTGCACCGTGAAGAGATTATGGCGTTGGCGTATAAGGATCCGCGGGCTCAGAACGACCAGCCCGCTCCACAGCAATAAGCCTTAGCCCAATAGTGCGGGCCTACTCGCCGCCCGCACCCGCGTCAGTCGTCGCCGGCAACGCCGGCTTGGCGCCGCTCTGCAACTCACCCTGCTGCTCCAAGCTCGCCACAATATCATCGCGAGTCAAGGTGATAGTCTGCCCCGCCATCACACTCCCGCTCAACATCTGCTTAGCCACCAGGTTCTCAACACTACGGCTGACCATGCGCCGCATCGGACGGGCACCCAGCCGTGGGTCGTAGCCTTTTTCAACCAGCAGGCGGCGGGCGTCCTCGGACACTTCCACGGCGATCTTCTGCAGGGCCAGGTTCTTGTTGATCCCCTTGAGGATAAGGTCGATGACCTGCAGCAACTCCTCCTGGTTCAGCGGCCTAAACAGCACGATCTCATCAAAGCGGTTCAGGAACTCCGGCTTGAAGGCCTTCTGGTTGATAAGCTCATTGACGAACGTCGTCTCCACCTGCTCCATGGTGTAGCCGGCCTTGAGCGCATTACGGATCATATCGGCGCCGGCGTTACTGGTGGCAATGATGATGCTGTCGCGGAAGCTGACATCGCGGTTGTTGATGTCGCGCAGAATACCCTCGTCCAGCACCTGCAGCAAGGCGTTCAGCACGCTGGGGTGCGCCTTTTCAATCTCATCCAGCAACACTACAGAGAACGGCTGCTTGGAGACCTGGGCCGTCAGGCTGTGCGGGTCCTGGGCGGCATCGGCGATCAAGCGTGACACGTCACCCGGCTGCGAATACTCGTTCAGGTCCAGACGTACCAGCTTACTCTCGCCATTGAAATATACCTCAGATAGCGCCTTGGACAATTCCGTCTTACCCACACCGGTCGGCCCCAGGAACAGGAAGGTGCCGATGGGCCGGTCCTGGTTACGCACACCGGCCCGGGCGCGGCGCAGGGCATCGCTCACCACCTTGACGGCGCGCGTCTGGTTGATCATGCGCTCGTGTATGAGGTTCTCCATGTTCAGTAGGCGGTCGCGCTCTTCATGCGTGTTGACGTTGCTGACCTTGATACCGGTGGTCTGCTCAATCGCCTTCTGTACGGAGACGGCCGAGACGATGCCGCCCTCGGCATAATGCGCGGCGCTCGTCAGCAGTTTCAGGGCCTTGCCCGGCATAGCCTGTTCATTGATGTAGCGCTCGCTCAAGCGGTACGATTCCGTCAACGCCTGGAACATATAGGTAATGCGGTTGTGATACTCAATGGGAATCAGCTGATCCTGCAATACCCGCATCGTCTCCTCGCGCGTCGGCGACTCGATGACGATGCGGTTCAGCGCGGTTGCCAAGGCCGGCGTCCGCTGGCCGATCTGCAGCCAGCGGTGCTCGTCCATGGTAAGGATGACGCGCACCGCCCCGCCCTCCAGCACTGGCAGGAGCACGTTGCTGATATCTACGGAACCGGTACCTTCTTCAAAGAACAGCTGCGCATTATCCAGGCAGAGGATAACGTTCTTGGCGCGGAAGGCCTCTACCAAGATTTCATGCACTAATTGTTCCAGCTCACCCCGGCCCGGCGCGTGCGAGATAAGCGCGCTGGCGTCCAGGCTGATGACCTGGCGGTAGCGCAACGAAGCCGGCAGGTTATGACTACCCGCCTCCAGCAGGTGCGCCGCAAAAGCCTCAACGATGGTAGTCTTACCTACGCCGAGCGGCCCCACCAGCGCCGCGTTCTGCCGTCCGCTGTGCGTGAACAGCTGGACGATCTGCGCCCGGGCCGCATCGTGGCTTTCCAAATCGACGTTCAGCAGTGCGCCGTGCGCAATCTGCTCACTGATATTCGTCCCAAAACGGCTGAGCAGCGGCGTGTAGCCAAACGACCAGTCCCGCGCAATGCCCCCGGTCCGCTTGGGCCGGTTATGGTAGGCAATCAGGTCCTGGATATGACGGTGCCAGTGCATGCCCGCCTCAATGTCATCCAGATCCAACTGCAGCTGCGCCAACACCGTCTCGACATTGGGGATGGAGCGCACCAGCGCCACCACCAGCTCGGAGCCAAGCACCGGACCAGGCCGCGAACCGTGCAGGCTCAAGGCTACGCGCCAGACATCACCCGTATCCGCCGGGTTACTGCTAGTCAGCGAGGCCAAAAAGTTAGGACCGATACCAAAGCGGCCGGCAAAGAACAGCCCACCGCTGGTCTGCATCACCGCCTCCGCCAGGCGTGAGGGCGACGGCTCGGCGTCCAGCTTGCCCAGGATACGGCTATCCAGTAAATCTGCCAGGGTCTGTCCGCTGCCGGTAGAAATATCAGTCAAGCCGCGCTGCAGCCACAGGATCATCATGATAAAGGGACTGGCCAGGCTCGCCAGGAACCAACCGATGTTGACGCCCATCAGCCCCAGGATGACCCCGCCCAGTAGCAGGGTCACCGAAATCAGCACTAACAGCGCCTTGGTCAGCGGAATATTGAAACGGTTGGCAAACCGCGCCTGCTGCCAGCGCGGATGCGCCAACATGCCTACCTGGGTTATGCCCGCCATACGATGCTCGCAATCAGGCCGATAATCGGCATCAGGGGCAATACTACCCAGCCGACAATTAATCCCAGGCCGGCCACAGCCGCCACCGCCAGGGTTATCAGGCCAGAGAACATAGTAATGGTACGGATGACCGCCCCCACCAGGCGCGACACCAGCTTATCCAGCCAGGCCCGCCAGCGCACGCCCAGCGGCCCGCTGACATTGGTGGCAGAGATCTGCTTGAACGGCGCAAACAGCGTCCGCATCAGCAGGACGATAGAAAAATAATCGGACGTAGCGCTAAGCATCCGTGCCACCCGGCCGATCTGCCCATAGAGGCCTTCGCTGTACCACCAGCGAACCATGCTTATGAGAATCATAAGCATATTGTATCATCTACATGCCTTTTGGTGTCGCCCTACCAGATATATTTGCTATACTTACAGGCGGATATGCCTCGTAAACACACTATAGCGGCCGGAAAACTCTTCCGCCGGATCGCGCGGTTGCGCGGCGGCGGCTCTGCCCTCCCCGGCCTGCTGATTGAAAAACTGGAACCTGCCTTCCTCTCTGAAGCCCTCGGACAACTCCCCGAGGGTGTCATTTTAGTATCCGGCACCAACGGCAAGACGACCACGACCAAGATGATCACCGAACTGCTGGAGGCTTCCGGGCTACGCGTCTTCACCAACCGTACCGGCAGCAACTTCACACGCGGCGTGGTGTCGGCCTTGATTGAGGCCGTCAACAAGGATGGCACATTGCCGTACGACATCGCGGTGCTGGAGCTGGATGAGGCGCACGCCGTCAAATTCGCAGCCCAGGCCAAGCCACGCATCAGCGTTTTCTTAAATGTGTTGCGCGACCAGCTGGATCGCTTCGGCGAAATTGATTACACCGCGCGCCTCCTGGGCGACGTCGCCGCCGAAACGACCGAAATGGTGATATTAAATTATGATGATCCTTTAATTAAACGGCTGGCCAAGAACGTACAGCCCGGCGTCAAAACCGTCTTCTTTGGCGCGCATGACAACCTCCACCACCTCTTTTTGAGCGACGAGATGCTGGGCGCCGTCAACGCTGGCAAACCGAAAGCCGCCGCCAAGAAAAGCACCACAGCCAATCAGGACACCGATGTCGAACTCTGCGCCTTCAAAGATCAGCTGGTCGGCTTCCGCGTCGGTAGCAAAGTGTATAAATCTGAGCTGAAGGTCAGTGGTTTTTATAATTATCTGAATGCCGCCGCGGCGATAAGCACCGTACGGCAGGTCAAGCCGCGCGTCGGCGTGGAAACCTGGCTCAAAGCACTGACCAAGGTAGAACCGGCCTTTGGGCGCGGCGAGCGGGTGATGCACCACGGCAAGCCACTGGAGTTTGTGCTGGTGAAGAACCCGGCCGGTTTCCGCCTGGCCCTGGCCTCGGCCGGCACCGCCGCCTCTACCGAAGCCACCATGATCGCCATCAATGACAATTTTGCTGATGGCCGCGACATGTCCTGGCTCTGGGACGTTGACTTTAGCAGCCTCAAGGACCACGGCGTGGCTATGATTAGCGGTGTGCGTGCCTACGACATGGCCCTGCGCCTGCAGTATGATGCCGTCACCGTCGGCGACATTGAACCCGACACCGCCAAAGCGTTTAAAGCAATGCTGAGCAAGCACGGCGGCAAACCGATGCGTATTTATTGTACGTACACCGCCATGCTGAAGCTGCGCCGCCAGGCCGAGAAGGAGCTGCGTATGGAGAAAGCATTATGAGTAAGGGCACCATCCATATTCTGTGTCTCTACCCCAACGAGATGAATATCTACGGCGACTGGGGTAATGTGCTGACGGTAGCCCGCCGGCTGATGTGGCACGGCTACACACCCAAGATCACCCAGTTGCACCCCGGCAAGAACGTTCCCAAAAACGTCAATATTGTGATTGGCGGCGGCGGGCAGGACTCCGGGCAGATGCTGGTGGAGGCCGATCTGCAGCGCCACGCCAAGACGCTTCAGGCCCTGGCGGATGATAACGTTCCAATGCTGGTCGTCTGCGGCCTCTACCAGCTCTTTGGCCGCTTCTTCAAAACCGCCACTGATGAGAAGCTGCGCGGCATCGGCATCTTCAACGCCGAGACACACGCCAGCAACAAGCGCATGATCGGCAACATCGTCGTCAACACGCAGTTCGGCGAGATCGTCGGCTACGAGAACCATAGCGGCATGACCATGCTCGATAGCGGCCAGGCCAGCTTTGGCGGCGTCAGCAAGGGCGCTGGCAATAACGGCACCGATAAGACCGAGGGTGCGGTGTATAACAATGTGTATGGGACGTATATGCATGGGTCGCTATTGCCCAAGAACCCGAATTTTGCCGATGAGCTGATTAAGAAGGCGGTGGAGCATGCCGGGCTGGAGTTTGACCCTAACGTAATAGATGATTTGTTTGCGGATAAGGCGCGGGCGATTGCCAAGCGGCGGCCACGGTAGTCTTTTCGTCATCCGTATAGCACATTTTATCTAAAATGTCAAGGGGTGCAGCTTACACCGTTTATTGTATAATGTCCTAGAAGATACCACCTATCGGGGTGTGGCGCAGTTGGTAGCGCGCGGCGTTCGGGACGCCGAGGTCGTCCGTTCGAGTCGGATCACCCCGACCATGTCTTAGTTTTAGCCCTTTAGCGGCTATTTTTTAGTTATGGCAATGTGATAGTGTTAAAGCATAAGTTATAATTATTTTAAGGAATAAACACTTGAAAAACTTAATTCGCACAATACCCGTTTTATTGCTACTGACGCTTTTCTCATCACTCGTCCTCGCAGGACTCAGTAGCCGCCCGGCAGGTGCATCCGCCACTCATATTCCTTTAAACGTCACCTCGGCACAGTACATCCCAAATAGAATATCCGCCCACAGAGACGGGAGTGTTACGGGCTCATCCTGCAGCCCATCATCGTATCCTTGGACTTATCTCAAAACTTATGCATCAAACAATCAGATTGTCACAGGTCTTGAAAAGGCCAACACTAGCGATTGGATGGGAGCCAATTGTAATGACCAAGGCATAGCCACCGGCCACGACAATACAGTTTACATGTACGAAAACCGTTATCTCAATAGCAGCACGGAGCGTCGACTTGCGGCCTATAAAGATGATGTATTACTTTGGGCGAAATCATTTGTTGGCTGCAACAATAGTAACTCAAACGACTTATCGCAAGCCGAGTTGTACTATCCAACACTTGGCTTTGACAATACGCTCTATGTCTTTGGCTTCGCGCAGTCAGACTGTACGGACTCCAATAAAAATAATGCACTCTACGCTCTTGATCTTGCCAATGGCGATATCGTGTCTCAAGCTCAAGTTTATGCCAAATCGCCAATAAATAGTTCCGACTCAAGTTTAATAGTACCGATGGAAGATGGCGTTGCATTTCTCGACCATGAGATAATTTACACTAACGGACAACCCACCACCGATAGAAAATTTATGCGTTATTATGGCTGGCAGGATGGATTGCTTGTCGAAAATACTAATCGAGCCTACGACATATCGAATGTAAGCTACAGCGCCAGGCAGTATGTATCACAGCTTGCGGGCGACCCTGAAGGCAATATATATGTACAGATGTATCCTGATTCCCAGCCTTACAACAACTGCACAGGGAGTACTGAAATTGTTAGGCTTGACCAAAGCCAGAGCAGCCCAGCCCTATCAAGAGTTCCTCTAGACGACTGTAACTTTATGTCTACACGTATGGCCATCACGCCCGATAGAGGTGTCGTAGTGCTAGGCGGGGACGGGAGTGGAGCCGGTGCATATGATGATAGGATGATAAAATTTTCTTCAAGCGGTTCTATTGTTTATGATAAAAACCTCAATAATCTATCGGGTGACGGATTTAACAACCCATTTATCAATAGCTTCCCTGTAGTAGATGCCAACGGCACAGTTATTGTCGTATCGGCTGCAGATTCCGCAACTGCATGGCCCATGGATCGCTATCTTATCGTAAGGACATTTGATAATTCTAGTGGTAATCAAACCATTATATATAAATCTTCGGACGACCAAATTCTTGATCCAAACGCCCAGGATAAGTTTGCCACCATATCTTACATCGATGTTCAGGATGGCACTGTATACTTTTTGACATGCAAGTCTGATTACGCATATTACTGCAGTGGCACACAAAGCGTTTCGTTATCAAAAGTAAATGACTCTAGTCTTGATGATGCGTACCCACGCTCAGAGCTGACAAACTCATCAGATTTTGACGGTGATGGCGTCTCCGTTAACGGCGAAGCTTCTCAGGGTACAAGTGAACACAGAATCGATTCCGATAATGACGGGTTGAATGACTTGGTTGAATCAGTATACTATACTCAACGAACTGCGGCCTTTTGCAAAGTCGTCAATAGCACTCCTGCGAACTGTGCCTACCCCGATCCCATAAAGAAGGATATTTTTATCGAAATAGACTGGCTTTATGATAGCGAGGAGGGTCGATCAACACTCCCCAGCCCCAATCAGCTTTCAAAGATTGGAGAAGCCTTTGCTGCCAAAGATATAAAGGTGCATTTTGATATTGGCGACTATACAGGAAATGAAGATGATGAGGTTAGTAGCTCAGTCCAAATTGGAGACTTTGGCGGCGGGAACGAAGTGCCCTACAGAGCACTGATTCAGTTTGATTCAAGTGAAGATGGCGCTCTCGCCAATGTGCCTGACTTGATCGACTACAAAAAAGGCAATGAAGATGTTTACAATATTACTTCACAGTTCAACTATGGCAACAGAGGAAACATTTGGCGCTACTTTCTCTCTGCAAAAGTAGTGAACATTCCAAGCAACGCCAATGATGATCCTGTGCACGGCAAAGCTGTAGTCGGTAATGACGAAGCTATAATTGCATACGATATGGTAGAAGCAAACACATTAGACTCTGCAGATTTTAATAGAATTTTACCTAAAGTCTTTGCGCATGAGCTAGGACACCAGCTATGCCTATCAGGCTTATCGGGCACTTCAAGCAATACATTCTACTCTGAACAAATTGAGACATGTGCCTTTGCGGGAGTTGACAGTGATAGTGCTTCAACAAATTATAAAAGTATTATGAACTACGATATTTTAGAAGATAATATTTATGAAACTGTCAACGATCCGTTCCCTCATACGGATAGGTTACTCTACCCCTTGCCTGCGTATAGCTTTTCTGAGGGAAATAATGGAAGTGGAGACCATGATGATTGGAACAGTGTATTAAATAGCGTAGGGGATTTTGCAAAGGACAAAGACTACTATTATCTCTTACCTCCCATTAACACACCGTGCCGCATGGAATGTAATTAGTAATACGGATGCAATAGATTATGATTAGAAAAAGAACCATAGTTTTAGCAAGCTTCGCGCTGGTGATATGCTTAGTAATAGCCGCTATTTTAGTAAACCGCACAGGCACCAAGGACATGGAGCGACCAATTGATAATTCAAGCGCCGACACTAAAAATCCCAGTGATAACAAAGCGAATAATAAAAATGTAGAAGAAGTAGATAAGCTTCAAAGCGTTGTGCCAGAGCCACTGCCCGCTAGCTGGACCGAGGTTGCCCCCGAAAGCATGGCCATAAAAATTGCCTATCCATCAGAATGGAGCTTTAATGGGGGTCAGCCTCGGCCCTCGACTGACGGCAAAGCTGAAACCCAAACACTATATGTATCTTATCTAGGCTCAGACTCCCAGCTAATTGACCGCCCTTGTAGGTTGACTGTTCAGACTCAGTCATTCGCGGAAGTTATTAAAATAACAGAGAGTCAGGATACTGACGATGATGGAGTAATCACCGATACTCCATACAAGCTTTGGACGGATGTAGTAGAGAAGGATTACTTTACTTATGATGACCGCCAGGCGGTACGCTACCTCTTTGCAAATCGTGTATCAACGAGCGATGATAAGAAATATAAGATCTTTTACCTAGTAGAAGGCAACTCTAAAACTTACTCTTTGGTCTGTAGTGTGCGAGATGGATTAAACGAAAAAGAAATTGACAGTTTGTTTAAGCAAATTCACTTGCAGTAATTGCGTACATTTACAGAAAACAACATAACTCACAACGATCGGGCTGGCGTCATGAGTGGGATTGGCGATTTTTCTAAACATAGAGAGTATTCTCCTGTTACGGGAATGTGCATGAAAGTTTGTTATGAATAAAAAGCAAAGAGTTTTCCTTCTACTTATTGTTGCGGTGGCTATGCTTGGTATCGTAGCATACCTTACAAATGTTGGTAGTTACAAACCCATTCCATCAGAAAGAAGCAATAAGGGTACTACCGACACTCCACCGACAGTGCAAGCAGTAGAAAAGCCTGCGCGTGGCATAAGTAGCGTTGACAGACTATCAAACATTACGAGAGAGCCGACACCAGCGGGCTGGACTGATTACAGTAATGGGGCGCTTAAGACTTCACTCTCTCACCCGACGAACTGGATGACCGACAGCGTAGATAATATCTCTCCTACTGGAAAACAGTATAGCTTTGACATAATATTAAGCGCCAATCCTAAATCCGAAGTCGAACGATGCGTCCTGGAAATCAAGAACGTATCTTTTGCTGTTTCTGTAAAAAATTTGGAAAGTACCGACAAAAATGATCCTGGCACAATTGATCCAAATGCAATGGTAATATGGAGAGACATAAAAGAGCGTGATGATCTTATACTTAACGGAAACACGGCATTTCGCTACCTCATGAGTCGTAGGGACGCAGCTCGGCAAGAAGCGCAAGTTAGCGTCATCTACATGATCGACTCACAAAATAAGACCTATGAATTATCCTGTCCTATACAAGGAGAAATTACAGAGCAAGTCGTTGATAAGATTGCCCAGCAAACAATCATAAATTAATTGACAATTCGCTTTCTTCGCTGTAGCTCCCCTACTACCTGCTCCCCATGATTCAGTGGCGTCACCCTCCCATACACCTTCACAATCCGCCCCTCCGGATTAATAATGAACGTCTTGCGCAGGATGCCTTCCCGCCCGAACATCTTCTTACCCCACGCGCTATACGCCTCGATGACTTTTCCTTCCGTATCGCTCAATAATGAAAAGTTAATATCGTATTTGGCTTTGAACTTGTCATGCGTGCTAGGATCGTCTTTAGAGATGCCGACAACTTTGGCACCAAGTGCCGTCAGTTCGTCCCGGGCGTCGCGGAAGGAGCAGGCTTCTACCGTGCAACCCGGTGTGTCATCTTTGGGATAGAAATACAAAACGAGCCACGAACCGGCAAAGTCACCCAGGCTGACGGGCGTACCGTTATGGTCTGTTAGTGTAAAATCCGGGGCGATTTGCAGTGGCGTATCCATGGAGTACAGTATAGCAGTATGGACATTCAGCAATTGCACACCCGTATCCGCGAAGAAGAACAACGTAACAACCGTTTCCTGCACCTCACCCCTAATGAGCCGTATCCGTCGGAGACTGCCCGGGCCTTCTTGGGCTCGCGGCTGAGCGACCGCTATTACATGGGTGCTGGCGAGGATAACATGGTCGACCTGGGGCCGTTTACCGCCTTGGGCTTCCCTGGCATAGAAACGCTAGTGACCAAGGCAGAGGAAGCCGCCAAGGAAATGCTGGGCGCCAGCGTGGTCAACCTTGCCTGCCTCTCCGGTGTACACGCCATGATGTGTGCCATCCTCACCACTACCGAGCCGGGCGACGTGGTCATGACCATCCACCACGACCATGGCGGGCATTTTGCCACCAAGGGCGTCATTGATAGGATTGGGCGCGGGCACGTCTTTACGCCGGCCTACAACACGGATAACCTTTCGTTTGACACGGAGGAGCTTGGCAAGGCCTTCAGGGAGTCCGGCGCCAAAGCCTTTTATATGGACGCCTCGTATTACCTGAACCCGCATGACCTGCAGGCCATCCGTGCCGCCCTGGGCGATGACGCCATCATCATCTACGATGCCAGCCACACCATGGGCCTCATCATGGGGCAGCAGTTTCAGGCACCACTGCGCGAGGGCGCGGATGTCATCACGGCCAATACGCACAAGACGCTGCCGGGGCCGCAGAAAGGTATGATTGCCTTCCGGGATAAGGCTTTGGGCGCCAAGGCCAATCAGATTATCGATGATTGCCTCTACTCCAGCCCGCACACTACCTCGATGATTGCGCTGGCCACCACCATTCTGGAGATGAAGGAGTTTGGGGAGGCGTATGCCCGCCAGGTCATCGCCAATTCCAATGCGCTAGGCCAGGCCCTGGCTGACCGCGGCTACATGATGCGCAAAGCCAATACCGGCCGCTACTCCGAAAATCATCAGGTGCACTGGCTGACGGAGGGCGTCGGGGAGTACCGCAAGCTCTACAAGCAGTTCTACGCCAACAACATCACCCTCGCCTTCGACCACCCCGATATTCTGGGCCAAGGCATCTTTGTACGGCTTGGCACGCAGGAAATCACCCGCCGCGGCATGACCGAAGAAGATATGGAGAAGATTGCCGACTTCCTGGACCGCACCGTCCGCGGCGAAAAGTTCCCCGACGAGGTGGCGGTCTTTGCAGATTGGTTCCGCAAGGCACATTTCTCGTTCGACACCGTAGAGCAGTAAACAACACCTTTCAGCACCTGTTCAGCTAAAGCTTGCTACACTATAGGCAGTATGCCTGAGAAAATCGCTCAAGCGGCCGCCAAAGCGGAGCGCATTATTGCCCTTGATTATCTGCGCGGTTTTTTCATATTCGTCATCATCGTCGATCATCTGAACCGCTGGCCCAACATCTACGAGTTCTTCACGGGGCGCGGGGCGCTGTGGGCCTCGGCTGCCGAAGGCTTCTTCATCATCTCCGGCTTCCTCATCGGCTACATCCGCGGCCATAAGAACCTGCGCAAGCCGCTGCGTGAAATTACCGTGACGCTCTGGAAGCGCGCCGCCATCCTCTACCTCTGGTCAGTGCTGCTGAGCCTGCTGTTCATCATCACCATCTGGTATACCAACATTTCGGATACGCTGCGGCCCAACATGCCGTTCACGCCGGGCGACATCTGGGAGCCGCTCAAGCAGGTACTGCTGCAGAACTACGCCGCCGGCTGGTCGTACTTCCTTAAGCTGTACTGGATAATGCTGCTGATCGCGCCGCTGGCTGTCTGGCTGTTCCGTAAGCGGCAGGAGTGGCTGGTATTGCTGCTTTCGCTCGGTATCTGGTTCTGGGGGCAGTTTGCCAATGTGGACTGGATGCAGTGGCAGCTGCTGTTCTTCGTGCCGGCCATCGCGGGGTTCCACCTGGACACTATCCGGGGCTGGTTCGGCAGGCTCGCCAAGCCCACGCAGCGCCGGCTGACCATCGGCATCTTCACGGCTTTTGGATTGACGCTACTTATGGCTGCTTTTTGGACGCTCGGCTGGTTCTTCGTTGAACACCAGTATCACATCATGACGCGCGAGCAGTACGTGGCCGAACGCTTCTGGATTGACGCGATCTTCCTGCGTGACCCGCTGACCATAGGGCGCATATTGCTTTCCTATCTATGGTTCCTGGGGCTGCTGATGCTCTTCCACAAGCTGGTGCCGTTCATCAAGCGCTGGCTGGCCTGGCTGCTCCTCCCCTTTGGCACGCGATCACTGACGGCCTATATTTTGCACGGCCTGGTGCTGATCATCGTCCAAGGCCTGGTGCCGGTGACTGATAATTTCTTCTTCAATACGCTGCTAGCCACCCTCATTGTGCTGGTGGTCTGGGGGTTATTGCGGCTGCGCTGGGTCCAGCGCGTCATTCCGCAGTAAGCCCAACTGACTCTTACTCACGCCGTAGCGCCGGTCCAGTTCCGCCAGCCACTGCTGATGGCGCGGGTCAAACGGGTTGAACTTGCCGCCGTCGCCGCGGAAAATATGCTCTACGTCTTCGGCGGCCAGGCGCCAATAGCCGGTGTTGGCCATCAGGTAGCAGGTGTCTTTGCGGTAGGCGCCGCCACGGCCGTCGGTGCCGTTGAGCAGGCGGATGGTCAGGGCCCAGGCTAAATCGTGGGCGTAATGCTCGGCAGCCTTTTTATCATCAGGATGGCGGGAGAGTTCCCAGGCATGGAACAGGGCGTGCAATAGCCGGTACAGCTGGCTGAACGTCCACTTGCTGCCGTCCAACCCCATGGCCAGGCTGACACCGAAATGGCGGAGAATGATGTTTTCCCAGGTCACCTGGCGCGACGCCTCATTAATGCTGGCAAACTGTATCTGTTCACGCAGGTATGCCCGGCCCTCATTGGCCATCTCGTAGCCGTCCAAGCCCACGGCCAGCAGGCGCAGCGGCTGACGCATGCCGTTGAGGCGTTCCAACAGATGGCTGCCAAGCTCGTGCGCGATGACGCCACGGAACATGACCACGTCGTAGCTGTAGATTTCCGGCCTTAGGATCGTCAGCGTTTCGTAACTCATAGACCAGTAGCGGCTGACTGCATCACCGATGGTGAAATCCGCGCCCAAGTTACGCAGAATCTGACGGACCACTATGTCCCCCTGCTCCCGCTCAATCTCGCCCGCCGCAGGCAATTCCACTCCCGCCAGTAACTGGTCAAAGTAGCCGTCCTCTTGGAAATGCACGGCACGCACCCGCTGGAACAGCGTCTCATCGGGCAGCAAGGCTTCGCGGCCCGGTCCGCCGGGTGGTACTTGTGGCAGCAACGTCAGGGCATGGCGTGCAGCCTTCTGCACTGCTGCATTATCGTGCCCACTCAAGCCGGTCATGGTGAAATGCAGCCAGTCGGCCGCAGCCGCGAACAACCGCCTGTCCGGCATGCCGAACAGTGTATCGTTGATGGCATGATAGGTGTCATTGTCGTGCGCCGCGGCCGCCAGCAGCAGGTCAAGGTTAAGGATCAGCTCATCGATGCGCCGGATATACACCTCTTTCACCAGCTCGTCCGGCTCGTCACCGGCAATTTCGTATTTCAGGCTTTCCAGGTCGCTACGCTGTATGCGGTAGCGCTCCATATCCTGCAGGTGCACCCGCAGATTTACGTCCGCGTCATAGTCTGCCGCCTCGAACTGCTGGCGCAGGGTCCGCAGCTGGGCGGGCGGCGGCAACATCGGCTCGTATATCTCCCCCGCCGCGCCCACCAAGGGCAACAAACGGTCAAACCAGCGCTGGTCGAGCGCTGGTTGCCGCGGTATCAGTAAGCGGGAGTGGCTAGGCACGCCCCACCTGGCTCGTGTTAAAGTCTACCAAGCCGACGTAGCTCTCCCAGGCGGCTTTGTCTTCGGCGCTGAGGTTTTTGGCGGCGTCCATCCACTGCTTCAGGGAGGCGAGGCTGAACTCGACGGTCTGGCCCTCGCTGACGGCGGGCGAACCGGCCGCCTGGGCCAGGTTGGTCTCTACAAAGATAATGCCGGCTTTGCCGACCTCGATCTTCTGCGTCAGGCCGTAGGTCTGGGCAGCCTTGCGGGCCAGGGTGTGGTACGAGTCTCCAGCTTGAGCAGTGTAGCGGTAGGTGGCCTGTGAGGCCGGGTTTTGAATGTGGCCTTGGTTCTGGTTTTGCGTGGCTGGAGGCTGGCTTGGCGCGGCTGGCGTGGCCGCGGCGGCAGTGCCGGCAGGAACAAGTAGCTGGGCGACGGCGGCAACCGCAATAAGAGCCGCGGCGCGGGCGGCAACCGAAAATAGAGATGTAATCATTGAATTTCCTCTGCCCACCGCTTGTTAGTTTTTTGTGTGACGTGTTGGTCACAGGCATTATAACAACGCTTATGCATAAAGTGCAAATATAGCGTACGGCTGCTTGTAAAATTAACATTTAATGAAGTAACTCTTGCGTTTATTGTGAGGCTTGGTAGTATGGTTCAGGTAAATCCGACGTACATGTCCGGAAAATAAAAAGTATAAGGGTTGTAGCAGCGAAGCATGCTTTTTTAGTTATGATGCAATTCCAAAAAATGACACATTTTACCCCCGCACACGCCGCCAGTCGGGCCGGCTTCACCATCGTGGAGCTGCTTATCGTCATCGTGGTCATCGGCATCCTGGGCGCCATAGTCCTCAATACTTTTGCCAGTGCGCGCGAGCGTGGTTATGAATCAGCCATTCAGAGCGATGTGCGTAATGCCGCCCAGAAAATCAAAGCCTTCCATGCCGAGAACGGCTATTACCCCAATACCGCCAGCGAACTGGCCGGCCTCAAACTATCTTTTACCAAGGACGCCTACGACGGCACTGTCAACGGCATGATTTATTGCACTATCACGGGCGGCGCCAATGAGCGCTTCTCTATCGGCGGCTGGAGCAAGGCAGGCAAGCGCGGACATTATTACTCCAGTGCATCCGGCCTGAAGCAGACCACCAGCTGGACCAATACCAATGCCTCCCTCTGCCCGCTGCTCAATGTAGATGCCACGGCACCCGGGTACATCAACCATTGGGGGCTTCTGGGCGGCAATAACTGGCAAAGTTGGACCAATTAACACTGGTTTTTGAGTGATTATTCTAACACTGACGCACCTTTCAACAGAGGTGACGCCACAATTATTTTTCCCTTATAAAAAATATTACAGCCACTTATGCCCAATACCGGCATTATAGGGTTGTAAACAACGTAAGGAGGAAAGATATGTTGCTAGATATCGTGTTATGGATTCTATTCGGTGCACTAGCTGGCTGGGTCGCTTCCAAGATTATGGGCACTGACGCTCAGATGGGTGCCGTTGCCAACATCGTGGTTGGTATCATCGGTGCCTTCCTCGGTGGCTTCCTGGTCCGTACGCTGACCGGCAACACCGTTGAGGGATTCAACCTCACTAGCCTGATCGTCGCCATCCTTGGCTCAGTCATCCTACTGGCTATCGTCAAGGCGTTCCGCGGCCATGGTCACCCGACCAAAGTCTAATCCCCCTAGCGTAAGCTAGTAGACTAACACCCTACCCACCCCACCCTAACTCCGAGCCTGCAGTGCACACTTCCCTGGTGAATGCTGCAGGCTCACTCTTTTATAAACAACCGTGAAACCGACTTTTACTACTACACGCCTGACCATCCCCACATCCGGCGCGCCCTATCATATCGATGTCCGCACACTAAAGCCGGCCCGGCCCGGCGGACGCAGTTTTATTCTTATCCATGGCATCGGGGTATCCGGCCGATACTTCATGCCGCTTGCACTGAAGCTGGCACGGCACCACACGGTATACGTACTTGATCTGCCGGGGCATGGCGACACGCCCAAGCCGGCGCGGGCGCTCGACATAAGACAGCTGGCCACGGTGGTAAATGCTTTCGTACATCACCAGCACATCAGCCGGCCCATTCTCGTCGGTCATTCCATGGGCTGCCAGATTGCCGCCAAAGCCATTGAGCTGGCACCGCGCCTGCATGGCGGCATCATATTGCTGTCACCCACCGTCAACCGCTACCGGCGCAATCGTCTCCTGCAAGCATATAGCCTGCTTTGCGATGGGCTACGCGAGCCTTTGCGGGTCAACCTGATAGCTTTTGGTGATTACCTGCAGTTTGGCCTGGCGCGCTACCTGCGCACTTCAAGCTTTATGATGCGGGATCGGCTTGAGCAATCCATCCGGCACTGCCCGTTGCCGGGACTGATCGTGCGGGGCGGCCGTGATCCTATCACTTCGGACCGCTGGTTGGATTATCTTTGCCGCAGTAACCCCCGGTTCACGCCAGTCAGACTGAATGACGGGCCGCACGTCATCCAATACACGCATGCCGTAGAGCTGGCGGACATCTGTGAGGGGTATGTGTTGTCTTTAGAGTAGGGCTATTGGGGCAACAGCCGGGTCACTACTTCGACGAACGGTATAGAGTAATGGTCAATGCCCGCCGGCGTCTCAATTGACGTCTCAAAACCTTTTTCCCGATAATACGCTTCACCCTCTTTTGCGTCAGACAGGGCGTCGTAGCCGTCGGACGCGTTAGCTGCGACATCCTCCTGGCCGGTATACCACTTCATAGTGAAGGAATTGATGAACTCTTGTGACTGCGCCGCGCCCTGACCGCTATACGGCCGGCCACCGCCGCCAAAGGCGATGGAACCGCCGCCACAGAACAGGTCGGAGTGGCCGTGCACCAAAAACGAGGTGATAAATACCGAGCCGCCGGAGTAGCCGATAAGCCAGGCGTTGCTGCGGTTGATGTTGTATTTGGGGTAAATTTCATTTTCGAGGAAGTCGCGGACCCATTCGGCATTAGTGCCGCCGTCTTCCCACCAGGTGACCGTGCCGCTATCGGGCGTGCGGATGGCAATCAGCAGCATTTCGCGCTGCTTGGCCTGCTCGGCGTAGCCCTCCAGTGTGCCCTCGCGCAGGTTGTCAAACTCTTCGGCGCCGTCGCCGTGGAACTGCAGCATCAGGCCGAGTGGTTTGTCGGTCGGCAGGCCTTGGCCAAAGAGGTGATACTGGGCAGTGCCGGCGCTGCCGGAATAGCTTTGGTCCGTGGCGTCGGTCAGCGTGCCGCCGGTGCCGTTAGTAGCGCAGCCCTGGGCGACCGGCGGGGCCGCACCCATGAATGACAGTGCTTTGCTGGCTGAGGCCGATGGATCGTTTTGTACGCTGGTGCCGTTGGGCGTGGCGTCTTCTGCTTCAATGCTTTTGGTGACGCCTGCGGCATAAGCAAAAGCCAAGATTATACCGGATACAAGGACGATGGCCGCCAGCGAGACGGCGATTTGCAGTTTTAGTGTTTTCATCTGCAATTACTATAGCATGGCGGTGTGGTCATGCTCACATTGCCAGACTAAGGAAACATGCTATTATATGGCGGTCGTGACCACTTGTGCCCGCACGGCACACAAAGCGAAAGGGGCATGCGCCCATGCAAAGAACGACCGTACGTATCTGGTGGCGCGCCATGGGGCCCGGAGAACGGGCACTCATCGGACTCGTCGCCTTCACGCTGTTGTCGATCTCCATCTCGCTGATCCTGGCCTGGATGGGACACCCCTTCGGTGCGCAGTTCACCTCGATGGGCGGGTTCCTTATCTCCTTCGTGGTGGCAGGGCTGTACCTCGAGTACAAGAGGCGACGGCGCACCGGCGGGTCCGGCGACAACACCAGTTCAGGCGGGTAGCCTGGCTGGGACGTGACCTAGGGTTAAGTAGGTTGGGAGGGTCCTGGCTGAAGTAGATTTTCTCCCCTAGGTCGCGGATTTTTTAATATGCAATAGATGTATCGTATAATAGCACGCAATGTTTGATGATATAGAGCAAGTTGTTGATAAAAAGTTTTGGCGAGTAATTAATGATTTGAGAGTTCATGCAACTAGAAAACAAAGGAAGCCGTTTTTATTGGAGCTGGCGAAAAAGTTAAAGCATCATGAGTACTTTCCTAGCCTGCCATTGACAGTAAAAGAGGCAGACAAAGGATTTAGCGTAGCCCGCCAAATACCCATATTTAACCTCGAAGACTATAGTGTTTACTATTATTGCGTCCGCAAACTGGAGCACGTACTCGCAAAGAACAGGATTAAAGGCACCTACGGCGGATGGTCAATGGGTGGCAAATTAAGAAACTTGGAGGATTTTGAAGATCCGGGCGATGAATACAGCCTCACATACTCTTACAATCCAGCTGCATGGAGTAAATACTATGGCGATTTTAACGCTAGGCTATACGGAAAAATTAAAGAAATTCAAGATTCCAACAACCCACGCCAAGTCGTATTTGAGCTAGACATCGCCAATTACTATGACAATATTCAGCTTTCCATATTGGAGAACAAAATTAGACAAGATGCCGACTATTCAGAGTCAGGAATTTTAGACCTGCTCATGTATTTCCTCGGCTACAGCAATCGATTAG
Source organism: Candidatus Saccharibacteria bacterium (assembly GCA_016789455.1). NCBI lineage: Bacteria > Candidatus Saccharimonadota > Candidatus Saccharimonadota bacterium. Next base: position 69,975 of record JAEUQU010000001.1, read on the forward strand.
TAACCCATTACCAGAAAAGAAGCGTGGGAATTCCACAAGATGCGTTTGGCGACTGCTCCCGCTTGCTGGCTAACTATTATTTACAAGACTATGACCTATTCATGAACGAACTGACCAAGCAGCATGGCGCCAGTTACTTCCGCTACGCTGACGATCAAATTATTTTTGTTCCCAGTGATGCAGTCGGTCATTCAATCATTCAACTTGCCTCGCGAAAACTGGCTCAGATAGGGTTAAACTTTAACCAACAAAAAGTCGCAAGGCGTACTCTTGATGAGCTTTACACATATCGCTCCTTTGATATTAACGATATTTTTCAAGAACCAAACTCAAAGAAAGATGCTACAAAAGTGAATGAATTTGCATATAGAGCTTTTGAGGCGATAGATCAAGATGTCAGCTGTTTAAAGAACAGGGGTTATCCACTAATTAAAAGGCTACTTAATGCTGAGTATAATTTATTATCCCCTACATACAGAGCACGACTAATGGCATACGTTTTTGACAAAGAATTTACCAAAGCTGGAAAAGCGTATAATTTTAGAATGGCATATGAAAAGATGTATGAAGACGAAAAGAATGGTTACCTCATTCTATTAAATGATCTTTTGGATAACTGCAGTCATTCTGCATTTCACTACGAGATATTAACCTTTTACAGACAACTAGGCCTAGATACAGAGAGGCTTGAAAATAGAATAGCTGAACTTAAAAAGGATATTTATTCTATATAAAATATTTTTGTTATTACAGTCAAACTACAAACGGCTAAGATTATATTTTACTTTTTGCAGAGTGGGAGAAAGGACTCGATCTTGTTTTGCTCGCTCTACGTTCGCTTCTGTTTCACTTCAGCTCACCCGCTCGGCCAAGCATTGCATACGGAACGTCCACTGGACGTTCCGCCTATCGGTTCGAGTCTTTTCCCATGCTCAAACAAGAAAATAGCTTAGACATGAATGCCTAAGCTATTTTCTTGGTCGCGCAAAGGCGAACAAGATTGAACCGGACTTTGCGGGTTTACTGCACTCCTTACGCGAGGCATGGGACACAATAGCTTACCGCGAAATGACCGAGCCTATCCTAGTGACCATTGACTCTAACAGTAGTGAGTTCGTAGATAAGAACCCTCTCTATGTATATTAGCTATCATCTACCACTGATGTATTAAACCTAATTGCAAGTAACAGGAATCGAAAAAATGAAAGCAAACGATATGCAGAAACAGGCGGGGGTAAGCCCCAAAGGAACCCTCTCGCCCCTTGCACCACGCCAACAGAGATTTATGGAATACTATCTGAATGCTGACAGCCCCACATTTAGTAACTGCTACAGTTCGGCCGTGCGTGCAGGGTATTCCGAGCAGACGGCGCGTAATCTAACGCACTTACGACCAGCGTGGTTATCGGAAACTATCGGACAAAATGTAACCTTTGAGCCAGCGGATTTACTGGCGAAACTCGCACAAATTATTGATGACCGCAACGAGACTACCCATAATAAACTACGCGCAATAGATATGATGATGAAGCATTACCATATGTTTGCCCCGACAAGCGTAACAGCCGTACAGCTGAATATTCAGAGTGTATTGGACTAACTAGAACGTGCGACCTTCTTGGCGGAACAGGTCTATTACGGATGTTCGCTTTACACCCTGGTTGCTGCATACGTTAGGTATCCGAGGGTTTTTCTTGCTGATAGCTACGGTTTCACGCTCTGATGTAATTACTGTTAGCCCGCGTGCTTTTCCCAGAGCAACAACGCAAAGGTCGGCATAACTGCCGCGCTGCAAATCGTTATATATGGGGTACTCAGTTACAATAGGCCCCATGGCAGCCACCTGGTCATCGTCTAGCTCTACGAACATATACTCGTGCTGCTTAGCCCAGGCTTTAAGCGGGTCGTCTTTTTCCTTACCCTTCATTATTTCGTCGTGAACCGCCATAGGTGCAATAATCTCACCCGTCTCAATCTTCTTTTCGATAATTTCCCATTGTGTTTTAAAGACATCTTTACCATAAGGCTCATCAGGCCCTAGCTTCCAAAAATTGAAGAACACATTGGTATCAATACAATGCGTAGCTAGATTAGCCAGTAAACTAGAAGTGGCGGGGCGGGTCATAATGCAATTCCACTACCGTTCCCCACCCGAGTTTTAAATTCTTGTAAATTTTTTACCGAAATACCCAACATACGCGACAATGTCCGTGAACCTATCCGACCATCTGCATAGGCGTCGAAAGCTTCTACTGTAAACCGCTTACTATTGTTAGCGAGTTTATTACGGTAATAATCGCCGCCTTTGCTTTTCTTCTTATGCTCTTCAGGTTTTTCATAGTCATCGCTATATTCGCCCTGGATTGTTTCGTACTGCTGCTTAGATATGTAGCCCAACGTATGCAGGCGTCGGTAAGCTGCAAGCCTGCTGACACCGAATAACTTGCGCAAACGCTTAACTTGTTCACCTGAAGGCATACTGCCTACTAGGACGCCAAGTTCATTGGCTGCTTGACGGAACTTATTTTCAGGCATTAGGAATGCGGCCGCGAAGCGATTACAGAGCGCTTCAACGTCGTCTGCATCATCGTGCAAATCACAGATACCACTTTGTTTATGTATAACGTGACAGAGTTCGTGCAACAGAGAGAAGAGTCGAGGCTGAGGTTCTTCTTTGGTGCTAAGTACAATAATGGCGCGGCTTTTCTTGATGATTGAAAAAGCTCGGACACTCTTTGTTTCCCAGCCCATCTCTGATATATACAGACCACGCTCAGTTAATAAGTCCTTCCAGAATCGCAGGGGGCCAAAGTCATCCGTAAGGCTTTGTAGTTTAACCTCGTTAGGCTTCAGACCTTCCCTAAATTGCTGGGCAAATAGTTCAGGGTTTCGGGATAAATCAGCAGTAGGGTTAGGTAATTCTACACCACTCCCACTTGCTAACTCTGCGCCTGACTCGATAATATACTCTGCTGCATCCAGCGCGTTGAGCAGGTCAATATCTAAGACTTCTGTCCTGTTATGGCGGGAGCGGTTATCGTTGCCGTGCTTAGGAGCCTGTTCGGGAACCTGCAATAAAAATATAGTCCAGCGCTTCTTATAGGCTTTAGCAAGTTTTTCTAGTGTTACCATATCGATACTACTATCTTGCTGGTCATATTGCTCAAGTTCATCAACAGCAATACCCGTATCACGGCTCAGGCGCTCAATATCGAAACTTCTATTGAGTCGCAAACTACGAAATACAGCCGCTTTTACCTTGATTTCCATACCCTAATTGTATTGCAAGCAACCGAGAGTCCCAAACAGACGCTATCTGCTATGTGTCCTAGTTTTGCTTTGCAGTCTGCCCATTCTCAACTTTATATCGAAGGTGGAGATATGAGCTGCTAAGAGTTTGAGCGCTTTGCAATGTTAGTGGCTTAAGCAGTTTCAAATCATCGTCCGTTGCAAGCGACTTGCCGCCAATAAGCGTTGCCGTGTCCTTGCCGCCCACGAGCAATGGAGCAACTACCAAAGAGACAAAATCAATAAGCCCGCTCCGTGCAAGTTCGGCATTTAGCTCACTGCCGGACTGGATAGTCATTTTTTCAATACCTTTTGCCTTTAATTTTGCAAATAGGTCGGCAAAATCTATATCGTCATCGTAAGCTATTAGTTCAAGATTGGGGTCGCTCAAGCCTGCGGCAGGATGCAATTTGTTGGTCGTAACAATATATAGTTTATTTGTCCGCTTCAAAAGGTTCAGGACTCCGCGCTCGGTCAAGTGCGGCTTGCTATCGATAACCACGAAGTCTACGGGGATTTTTTCAATCTCTGTTTTGTCGTCATTCCATCCTACCTTTGCCAATACACGCCCCGTATTAAGTGAACAGAGGTCAGTTTCTTGCTCTAAATCGTAATACTGCTGCAAACCCTCTTTTACGCCATTAACTCCTTGTAAGTCCTTATCAAAATCACGGTCATCGCTGGAACCTGTTGATATTTTGCCATCAAGGGACATAAGCATAAAAAGAGTTGTTATAGGTCTATCATTCATAGCGGCAATTATAGCAGCTTCCGGTAAGTAAACACCGGGTTAGTGTTTATGCTTTACAATATTTCGTTGCTCTTGTATACCCCGCTTGTTACACTATGTGCAGTAGACGCTATACGCGAAAAAAGTTTTCATCAACCGCAGTCCGCTTGAAGACAAGTGTGTAACCCGCCTCCAACGTGAGCCGGACGGGAACGGACAGGAAGGGTCACTATGACGCTTTGGCAAACTTTTCGCGTACAAAACAAAAACCAATCATAACAGATAGAGCCAAAATGCTCATTGAGCTAGTTGTAATACTGCAAAGGATTGACTTAAGTAGTCCGCTGGCTAAACTAAACGCAACCACGATAAGTGATAATAATGGTGGCCGCATCCTCCTATAACAGGGGTGAAAATGGTATAATATACTCAGATGCAAGACGAGCCTCAATTAGATATGACTCAACTCAGATACGCCCTTTATGTGCGTAAATCTACTGATGATAAAGAGCGCCAGCAGCGCTCTGTCGATGACCAAATAGCCGAATGCGAAGACCTGGCAGCCAAACTTGGCGTGAAGCTCGCAAAGCCTTATTACAGGGATGACGGTTCAGCAAAGATACCTAACAACCCAAAACGCAACCGCTTTTACGATTTATTGGCAGACTTAGAGGCGGGCAAAGTGGATGGCATTATGGCGTGGCACCCTGACCGACTGGCGCGAAATATGCAAGACAGCGGCCTGATATTCGGGCTATTAGACAATCGACACATCAAAGACCTCCGGTTTGTCACACACTACTTTACCAACGATGCAAGTGGGCGAATGCTCTTGGGCATTCAATTTACACTCTCTACTTACTACTCGGCTAACTTATCGCAGAATGTAAAGCGTGGCCACCGGCGCGGATTGATGGAGGGCAAATCGTCAGGTGCGGCCAAGCACGGTTATGTGCGTACCGAGGAAGGTATTTATGTGCCCGACGGCAAGAACTATGAATGGGTTGTTGAGGCATGGCAACTACGCAAAGACGGCGTAGGACTGCGCGAAATTGCTGAGTACCTAAACGAGCAAGGTTACGGCCGAAAAATTAAAAGCAAAAAGTCGAAGAAATATGGCCAAACCGTGAAGATGACGTACCAAATCCTGAGCGAAATGTTTAAGGACTCTTTCTACTACGGCTTGCTGAGCCAGACCAATAAAACCGTAGACCTTTGTGAAGCGTACGACTTTCAGCCAGCAGTCAGCAAGGATGAATGGGATGAAGTGCAGCGGCTCAGCAGAGCGCTGAGGATACCTTTGGTAGATAACCGACGTAAAACATTCTATCCGCTACGCGGTCTTGTTAAATGTGCGCTGTGTGAGCACACGATGATACCGGCCGCATCTAAATCGCGGGCGGGTACGCGCTACTTATACTTCCGTTGCGCAAATGAGGACTGCACGCGAGCCAAAAAGTCTATTAGAGCCAACGTCATATTCAGTTACATATATGATTTGCTTAAAGGCGGCCTGAACTTTACTGAAAAAGATTACCAAACATACCGAGATGGCTTGGTGGCCGAAGCCGACAATGAACGACTACAAATCAAGACTGAGTTAAACAGCAAGCAAGGTGCGCTAAAAGCAACAAAGCGGCGCATCGACGAGCTGAGCAAGAAGATTATAAATTACGATAAAGAAAGCCGTATATGGCAGGTCAATGACGAGCAGCTAACCACTCTCGTAAGTGATGAAGCCGACTTGAAGAAGCAAATCGCCGAACTCAAAGCTTACGAAGTAGACCCTGAGCGCGACGTGCTAAGCATTGAGCAATTTTTAAACCTAGCAAAAGACGTTGGTCGTAAGGTGGAAGCGGCCGACACGGTGGCAAAAGACCACCTTGTGCAGTTAATCTTTTTAAACCTAGTCGTAGACGAAGAAAAAGTAGTGTCTTATATCTTAAAAGAGCCGTTCAAAACGGCTCTTGAAAGTAAGGTTGTCTTAAATGGTCGGGGTGAAAGGACTCGAACCTTCGGCCTCGCGGTCCCAAACCGCGCGCGCTACCAACTGCGCCACACCCCGGACTTTTATATCTATTGATATACTCAATTGTTTATATCATAGGAGACGCGAGAATACCAGAGGTGGGGGATTTCACGAAGATTTAATATGAGTGTGCAATAGTGAGACTAGCCGCTGATGCGCTGATAGCCGTCGTCTTCTATCTCGCGTTGGCGGACCTGCTGCATATAGGCGCTCATCTGCTGGGCGAATTGTTCGACGGTCTGGAAGCGGTTACGCAGATCAGCCATCTGCTGTGCCGTGTAGTCAGCCATCTGGGCGCCGCGCTGGGCGCCGACCACAGCCTGCTGCACTTGCTGCATCTGTTGTTGTAGCGCCTGGATCTGCTGCTGCAAGCCCTGTACCTGCTGTTGCATCTGCTGGGTCTGTTGTTGCAGTTCCTGAACGTTCTGGTGCGTGCTGTCGACACGCGGCTTGGCCTCTTCGACGTGCTGTCGGACACGCTGGACATCATCGGTATCGCGCGACATGTTGGCAACCTGGGTACGCAGCTCCTGCAAGCTGTTACGGATATCGCTGAGCGTGTTTTTGACCGGGTTTGTGCTGTCGTTGACGATTCGTTGGACGTCGTTGTAGTTCAATTCTGCCATATAGCCCTATTATATAGAGCTGGCAGTTATTGGGCTAGTGCTATTTGGCGAATTCGATCGCCCGCGTCTCACGGATGACGCTGACCTTGATGGTGCCAGGGTACTGCATGCTGCTTTCAATCTTGTTGGCGATGTCACGGGCCAGCTTGATGGCGGACAGGTCGTCGATTTCACGCGGCTTGACCATCACGCGCACCTCGCGGCCGGCGCTGATGGCATATGACTTGTCGATGCCCGGGAAGCTGTTGGCAATGTTCTCCAGCTCACGCATGCGCTCGGCAAAGTTCTCGGCGCTGATGTTGCGGGCACCTGGGCGGGCGGCCGACAGGGCGTCCACCACACGGATGACCAGTGCTTCTGGTGTTGTAGCTTCAACATCATCATGGTGGGCTTCGATGGCGTGAGAAATCTTCTCCGGTACACCGTACTTGCGGGCCAGCTCGGCACCGATGTGGTGGTGCTTACCCTCTACCTTGTGGGTGACGGCCTTGCCGATGTCGTGCAGCAGTGCGGCATACTTGACGGTCCGGACATCCGCGCCCAGCTCGCTGGCGATTAGCCCAGCCACATGCGCCATCTCGGTGCTGTGCTTCAGGACGTTCTGGCCATAGCTGGTGCGATACTTCAGCTCACCGAGCAGGCGCAGCAGTTCACGCGGGATGCCGGTCACGCCGACTTCCCGTGCGGCGTCCTCGCCGGCGCGCTCCACTTCCTTATCGATCTGGCGGCGGGCTTTCTCAACCACTTCTTCGATGCGTCCGGGGTGAATGCGCCCATCCTTCATCAGCATCTCAAGGGTCACACGGGCCACCTGGCGGCGGATCGGGTCGAAGCTGGAAAGTACTACCATGCCCGGGGTGTCATCCACCAGCACATCCACGCCGGTAGCACGTTGGATAGCCTGGATATTGCGGCCTTCCTTGCCGATGATGCGGCCCTTCATCTCCTCGTCCTCAAGCTTGAGGGCAGTGACGGTGCGTTCGGCAGTCACTTCAGACGCCATGCGCTCCATAGCGCTGACCAGGATGACCTGCGCCTTCTCTTCGGCATCATCCTGGGCATCGCGCCGCATCTTGTTCACCAGGCCGACCAGGTCATGCTTGATGTCGCGCTCCGTCATGGCCATCAGCTTATCGGCAGCTTCGCCCTTGGAAAGCTTGGCGATCTTTTCCAGCTTCTCCTGTTGCTTGCTGCGGATGTCGCGGATTTCTTCTTTAAGCCCCTCCACTTCATCTTCGGCCTTGCGCAGGTTTTCGGCGCGCTTGTCCAGTTCCTCGAGTTTGCGGTCGAGGTTGCTTTCGCGATCAATGATGCGGCGCTCAATCTTGGTGATCTCGTCACGGCGCTGCCGCTCTTCCTTCTTGGCCTCGTCAGCGATGCGCAGCGCTTTGTCGGCGGCGTCCAGCTCAATCTTCTTAGCCTTTTTTTCGGCATCAGCAACAAGCCGGTCTGCGCGGCTGCCAGCAGCCGAGCGTTTTCGTCGCTCGAGCGCTATTGCACCGCCCGCGCCGGCGCCGACACCGACAATTACAGCAATGACGCTGCTTATCAGTGGGTCCATACGGTTCCTTTCTTTTTAACGACGGCACTGCTCGCACTTCTCAGTAGTGCGATGGTTTTATGATTAAAGACAGTGTCGTAGAGGGTGATGTGAACGAAACAGGTATGACTGGGTCGTCATACGGATTGCAGAGAGGCCGCTGCTGTATTGACTGGCCTTAAAAAGATATGTAAAGCAAGTGACGCAAGCGCCCTCAGTGTCATTGTACTTTATTTACGCGGTTGCGTCACCCTGGCTTCGGCGCCGTAGAACGGCAGGGCCGTCCGGTCGGTGTCGCCAGCCTGCAGCCGGGCCACGCCGTCACTGAGCCAGTTATCACCGCGGGTCGCCACTACCGGCACCTGCTGGCCGTACGCCAGTGCGTTGGCGGTAGCAGCACCGATGCGCAGGCCGGTAAAACTGCCCGGCCCGGCATAAAAGATCACACCGCTCAGGTCGCCCAGCGCCAGGCCGGCCTGGGCAAGCAGTGCAGCGATCCTCCCCGGCAGCTCGCGCGCCATCTGCCGCCCCAGTTCATCAAACGATTCATTCGCCACCTTGCCCTGTTCATCAAGCAGTGTCAGGTTGGCAGCAGCGGCGTCGGTACGCAGTGCAAGTATCATTTAGGTCGTCTCCTTTTTCAGTACAGGCAGCAGGTAGTCAAAACGTTCCGGCACGGTGACGGTCAGTCGGCGTCCGGTCTCGCCATCGTAGGCAAAGTCGCAGATGATAGTGCCGCTTTCCGGCAGCACGTCACGGATAATCTCATTCCACTCAATCACCACCACGTTGCCAGGCGTGGTTAGCGCCTCTTCAAGCTCAGCCCGCATGATGCCGGCATCAGCCAGACGGTAAAAATCGTAATGGGCGAGCTGGCGCTGCTCCGGTGCGTCATATAGCCGCTCGATGGTAAAGGTCGGGCTTTGCACCACTTCCGTGATGCCCATGCCAGCAGCCAAGCCCTTGGTCATGGTTGTCTTGCCCGTGCCGACGTCGCCGTTCAGCGCAAAGACCTCGCCACCCCGAAGCAGGACGCCGAGTTGGCGCCCGAATGCCTCCATCGCATCACCGGTGGCGATCGTCACAGTATGGACCGTATGCATATCGCCCACCAGTATACCAGTTTTCATAAATCGCCTGTACATTTCATCCTATTGCGGTTATGCTAGAAGCAAACGTATACACTGTGGATCACTACCGGTATCCGACGAAATAACACAAATGAGAATCGCTGACGAAACACTAGTAAAGCTGCTCCAGCAGACTGGGAAGATCACCGACGAGAAGCTGGCACCCTTGGCTGAAGAAGCCAAGAAGCTGAATCGTCCGCTGCTTGATGTCGTCCTGAAGCGCAGCATCGTCGGCGAAAAGGAACTGACCAAGCTCTACGCCGCCTACCTTGAAGTCCCCTTCACCGCCCTGGAGCCCAACACCGTCACCAAAGGCACGCTTAGCCTGATTCCAGAGCGTATCGCCCGGCAGTATAATGCTGTCGTCTTCAGCGTCGCCGACGGTGCCGCCCAGCTGGCCATGGAAGACCCCGAGGACGTCCAGGCCATCAACTTCCTGCAAAAATACATCGGCAGCAAGTTCAAGCTCTTCATGGCCACCCGTGAAGACATCCTGATGACACTGGAGAACTACCGCGAAGAAGTCTCCTCCCAGATTGACAAGGTCATCGAGGTACAGGCCCAAAAAGACGGCCCGGCCAACGCCGACCAAGCCGTCAAGGAAGAAGATGTCTCCGAGAATTCGCCAGTCGCCCAGACCGTCAATCTGCTCTTGGAATACGCTATCCGTTCCGGCGCCTCGGACATCCACCTGGAGCCGCGCGAAGACTACCTGCAGGTCCGCTACCGTATCGACGGCGTCCTGAAAGAGGCTAACCGCCTGCCGGCCCATGTCGTCAATGCGCTTATCAGCCGCATCAAGATTCTGGCCGCCCTCAAGATTGACGAACGGCGCGTGCCGCAGGACGGCCGCTTTAAGATTACTGTCGCCGGCAAGAAGTACGCCCTGCGTGTCAGCACCCTGCCCATCTCCGACGGCGAGAAGGTGGTCATGCGTATCCTTGATGAGAGTAACCGCGCCCTGTCGCTGGAAAGCCTCGGCTACTGGGGCCGCGACCTCGAAGAAGTCAACAAGGCGCTGGTGCAGCCGCACGGCATGGTGCTGGTCACCGGCCCGACCGGTTCCGGCAAGTCCACCAGCCTCTTCAGCGCCTTAACCATCCTCAACCGCCCCGAGGTCAACATCTCTACCGTCGAAGACCCGGTCGAGTACAAGATCGTCGGTGCCAACCAGACCCAGGTCAACCCCAAGGCTGGCATGACCTTCGTCGCCGGCCTCCGCGCCCTGCTGCGTCAGGACCCCAATATCATCATGGTCGGTGAGATCCGTGACGGCGAAACGGCCAACCTGGCCGTGCAGGCCGCCCTGACCGGCCACCTGGTCTTCAGTACGCTGCACACCAACAACGCCGCCACCTGTCTGCCGCGTCTGCTGGACATGGGCATCGAGCCCTTCCTGATTGCCTCGACCGTCCGCGCCGTCATCGGCCAGCGCCTGGTGCGCCGCCTGTGCACCAACTGCCGCGAACAGCACGCGCCCTCCCCTGAGGAAATCGCTGAGATCAGCAGCATCTTCCATCTGACTGATGCCGCCGCCTTCGCCCGCCTCCACGCCTTGGAGGCCCGGGCCGCCAAGGAGAAGATCGGTGTCGAAGAAAAGAACATGAGCACCACCGAGTCCGGCATCCAGAGCCTCTGGAAAGCCCGCACCGGTGGCTGCGACAACTGCAACAAGACCGGCTACAAAGGCCGGATGGGCATTTACGAAGTCCTGACCAATTCCAACAACGTCCAGCGCCTGATCGTCGGCAGCGGCACCAGTGAAGAAATCCAGCGCACCGCCATTGCTGAAGGCATGACCACCATGCAGGTGGATGGGTTTATCAAGTCGCTGCGCGGCGAAACCAGTATTGAAGAAATCTTAAGGGTAACGAGAGAATAATGGCACACTTCAACTACAAAGCTGTCAATCCTGCCGGCAAGACCGTCACCGGCACTATCGAGGCCGTCGACCGCAACACCGCGCTCAACGTCCTCTACAAGGACAAGATGCGTCCCTTGACGCTGACCATCGCCTCGGGCAGCAAGAAGAACATGAATATCAACATCCTTGGTGCCGGCCGCGTCAAGAGTGACGCCCTGGTGGTCTTCACCCGTCAGCTCAGCACCATGGTCAGCGCCGGCGTGCCGCTGCTAAAGGCGCTTGGCACCCTGCAGGCCCAGTCCGAAAGCGCTGCTCTCAAAACCACCTTGGCCGATGTCGTCAAGGATGTCCAAGGCGGTATGTCACTGGGTGACGCCCTGGGCAAGCACCCCAAGGTCTTTAACGACGTCTACGTCAACATGGTCCGCGCCGGCGAGGCTGCCGGTATTCTCGATGACATCCTTAAGCGTGTCGCTTCACAGCAGGAGCGCAACGCCACCATCCGTAAGAAGGTCAAGGGTGCCATGACGTATCCGATGGTGCTGATCGGCATTACCATCGGCTCGTTCTTCGTGCTGATGCTGTTCGTCGTGCCCAAGATCGGCGGCATCATCAAGGACCTGGGCGGTCCCGATGCCGAACTGCCGGCCCTGACCCAGGCCATGTTGAGCATCAGTGATTTCCTGCAGGCCTACTGGTACTTCGTCTTTGCCGGTGTCATCGCCGGTGTCATCGTGCTGAAGCGCTACATTTCGACCAAACAGGGTAAGGAGCAGTTCCATGCCCTCATTCTTAAGGTGCCGGCGCTGGGTACTATCATCAAGAAGGTCGCCGTGGCCCGCTTTGCCCGCACCTTCGCCTCACTGATGGGCGCCGGTGTCAGCGTGCTTGAAGCCCTCAAGGTAACCGGCCGCGCCATTGGTAACCGCAGCTATGAGAAGTCGCTCGAGGAAGCTGCCAAGCAGGTGCAGAATGGCAAGCAGCTGTCCGACTGCCTGCAGAACAATCCGCTCTTCCCCGCCATCGTGCCGCAGATGCTGGCCGTGGGTGAAGAAACCGGCCAGACTGATACCGTCCTGGTCAAGGTCGCCGACTTTTACGAAGAAGAGGTCAACGTGGCCATCGATGGCATCAGCGGCATCATCGAGCCGGTCATGATTGTCATGATGGGCGGCATGGTGGGTGTTATCGCCATCAGCGTGCTCGGACCCATCAGCAGCATCTCGCAGAACATCAAGTAGCCGGACGAAGGTGTCCGGCCATGCAGAAACGGCGCTTGATGCACCGTTTTTTGTTATGCCGTTTGTCATGCGTGCGTCAACTGCGGTTGACGTACGACACTGGCGCAGCGTTTTTCGCTGTTATTCTTCGAAAGGATTGTCGCGGGTGGGGTCGAAATTGGGGTCGATCTTCTCGGTGTCGGCCGTCTGCAGCTGCTCAATCTTCTTTATGACGTCCGGGTCCTTCTTGATGGTCGCTCCGGTCAGCTCAGTCTGCTTTTGCTGCCGGTAGGCTTCGTCGTCTTCTGAGAACAACGTGGCGGTCGTGTAGACGGTAAACGCCAGCGCCCCCAACAGCACCAATACGAAGATGAAGAACAGCTGGCGCTTCAGCGGCTTAGCAACCTTGCCAAGCGCTGCCTTGGCCTTCTTGATGCTTTCCTGTGATGATGCTGAGCCTTCGAGTTTCATTGCCTATTTTTCCGTGTAAAGTTCTACTTTTAATGAGGCCGATGACAGTCTGCCCGGGTCGGTGGCATCCGGCTGCATGTTCAGTGATTTGACCTCGACGTGCTGCAGATTGTTCTCGAGCTTTTTTACGAACTCGGTGAAACCATTGTAGGTCAGGTCGCTGCCGAACGCGATGGACATCGGGATGGCCTGGGCGCCGGCAGGGGCCGGTGATGCGCCAGTAGTTGATTCGTCAAAGGTGACACCGCTCAGGCTGACACCGGAATCCTCGGCATATTTATAGACATCAGCCACAAACTGCGATTTGTACTCTGCCGGAGGAATCACCTGCTTCATATACTCGCTCAGCTTTTGAACTTCGGGGTCGTTGAAAGAGTTTTGGACGGCCGCCAGGCTTTCCTGGGCCTTATCGTTGACCTCGGCATCGATACGGATGCGGTTGGTAGCAGTAATGCTCTCACGGACCAGACCATGCATATAATACATACCTGCGCCCGTGCCGACAAACATAAGGCCGAGCAGGCCAAGCAGGACATACATCAGTTTGCGGGCGGTCATGGCTGTGCGCCTCCTTCCGGTGGGGTAGCTGCCTGCGATTTCAACGCCTCAGGCTTGAGCGTGGCAGTAATGTTCACGGTGTATGGGTACTGGCCGGTCGAGGTGCGGGGATCACCGGTGATGCCACCAAGCTTTATATCCTTGAAGACACCGGATATCTCGAAGTTCTCCTTGACGATTGCACCCTTGTTGAAGCTGTCGGTCTGGATGGTCAGCGACAGGGGCTTATCTATCTGGGCGGCGTCAAGCGAGATGGTGCCAATGATGGCGCCGGGCGGCAAAGCCTTGGAGATGCTGACGACGGCATTGCTCAGGATGAGCTCTTTGCTATAGATGCCTTTGACGCGGTCGACATTGGCGTTGAACTGCTGCACCTGGGCTTTGATCTCGTTAAGCTTGCCCAGCTGCTTTTCGCTGTCCTGCCGCAGCAGTGTGTAATCGGCCTTGTTGCGTTCGTTCAGGATGAGTGAGACGCCGAAGACAGCCATGATGGCCACGGCCGCCACAGCCATGGTAATGAGATATTTGATAAGCAGTGTATTGACCCGGCCGGCACGGAACTCGCGCTTGACCTCGGGCGGCAGCAGGTTGATCATTGCCAGACCTCCCTATGGTCGACCATGCCCAGACCGATGGCGGTGATGAAGCGTGGCTGTAGCTGTTTGGGAATCGGCTTGAGCTTACCGAAGTCCAAAATCTGCCATGGGCTGGCCACGCGGGAGGCGATGACCATGTTCTCGGTAAAGTAATCACCCAGGCCGGGCATGTTAGAGCCACCGCCGACGATGATCAGCTGCTCGATCTTATTCTTGCTGCCAAGCCGCTCGGTGTAGTAGCGCATGACCTTCTTGGTTTCGGAAATAATCCTGTCGAGTGATGGTTCGAGCGATTTGCGGATGAGGGTCTGCTTGGGGCCAAGGTTCAGGCCGCTTTGGGTACGCAGCACATGCGCCGCTTCGCGAGTAACTTTGGCAGCCTTCATGATGGCCTGTGTCATGGTGTGGCCGCCGACGTCGACAGAGCCGGTGACACGGATGGATTTGTCCAGGATGGCAATATCAGTCGAATCAGCTCCGACGTCCAGGATGACCGTTGGCAGCTCACCGCCTTCGGCCCGGCGGATAAGGCGGGCGACGGCCATGATGCCCGGCTCCACCAGTACTGGTGTCAGTCCGATGGAGGTGCAGGCGGACATAGTAGCATCGACATACAGCTTGGGTACGGCCGACATCAAGGCCTCTATGGTGTCGTCGCGTTTCTCGATGACCTCATGGTCAATGTAGAGCTCATTGATACTGACCGGGATGTATTGCTCGGCCTCAAGGTGGATGGCACTCAGCAGGTCGTCCTCGGCAGCCCGCGGCAAGCTGATACTGCGGGTAAAGGTCCGGTAAGTTGGCACACTGACCGCTACGTGGCGGCTTGGCAGCCGGCCGATAGAATGCTTATTGAGCATCTCATTCAGCTGGGTCTTAAGATGGGCTTCTATTTCCTGGACGTTTTGCATCCGTGCCTGATCAAGCTCGATGTAGCCATACGAGCTGACATTACCACTCTTTGGGGACAGGCCAATGAACTTCGCGCTCGATTGCGATATATCCAGTCCGATCAATGGTTTTTCTTTAAAAAATAGCTGACTCATAGGCCCACATAATCATTATGCTTATTATATACCAAAACGCGTGCAGTACTATGACATTTAAGGCTTTTCCCTACTTTTTATGCAGACCATGCCCTATTGCCTCCGTCACAGTAACGAAAAGGCTCCAGTATATCTGGAGCCTCCCCGAGTTTGGCCTTAGCCGTAGTGAGACTACTGGTTCAGGCTGTCCTTGGTCTTCTGGCCGCCGCCTGAGCCGTTGACGGCTTCTTCGTTCCAGTTCAGGACGAACTTGCCACAGTTGTTGGCAGCAGCACAAGGAGTGGTACCACCGGCGATGTATGGGTTGTAGCCGTACTGCGAAGTAGTTGGGCTAGTACCAGTGATGAGCGAGTTGGCGTTGCCACCAGGAGCCTGGATAGCGTTGGCGTCGATACCCTTGAGGACAAGCTGTACGGCTGCAGGTGTCGCACCCACCAAGGATGAACCAAGCGGGTAGTTGCCCGGGTTGGCGTTTGCCGGGTCGACAGCGAATGCCTCCAGCTGGCTTGAAAGGCCCTTGATGTCAGTCTGGCGCTCGGTGTTGCGTGCGCGTGCCTGGACACCGCTGAACGTGTTCAGGACGATTGCAGCCAGGATACCGATCACTACGATGACGATCAGCAGCTCAACGATAGTGAAGCCGGCCTTTCGGTTCTTTGTAAGTGTTTTTAGCATTTGTAATGCCCCCTAATTAGTTATTGTCTTAGTCAGGAACAATCCTGTTCTGACACTAATAGTAATTCCCGGCTCATGTGCTGTCAATATGCTTATGCAAGTTTAATTGTCCGGCTTATCCACTTGCCCCATTCGACCCTTTGCCAGAGGTACACCGCTCATAGAGCCGCCGGAAGACCGAACGGTAATCGTAGGCCAGGTAGCCGCTTGTCACCATGGCCATGCCGCCCGCCACCCATACACTTGCGTCACGCTTGGCCGACGCCTCCTTGGCCTCTACGGGCGTGCTGGCGGCCTTTTCCTTCTTTGCCTTAGGGGCTTTGGCGGCCTTGGCCTTGGCGGGCTTCTTGGCAGCCGGTTTTTTCGTACTGGCCTTTGGTGCCTTGACTGTGGTCTTAAGCGTCAGCATGTTGGCAGCCCCAGGCGTGAGCGTATCAGTCCATTGCCAGCCGCCCGCCTCGTTCCTGGCCCATGCCACATCGGGCTTGGCGCCAGTATAGGTTGTTGCATCAAGCGTCAGGCCACCCGGAGTCAGTAACGTTACCGTCGCGCCGGCATTCGTCAGCGCCAGACCGGTGTCCCTGGCGTACACCGCGAGATATTCGCCAGGAGTAAGGGCAGTATCGTCTTCGAACGTGTAGCGCTGGCTCTTGCTATCCCCTGTCGTCAGTACAAAGCCCTTCAGGACGATTTCTTGCCGACCGACATTGTGCAGCTCAATATATTCCGCCTGACTGTCCTGTAGCGGTGGCGCCGGATCGGCCAGCACCTCGTTCAGTCGTAGCTGTGCCGTTTCCTGGGCAAGGTCAGGCTCCACGTCCGGAAGCGGCACGGGCGGCTCCTCTGGCGGAATATAAACGTTTGCCAGGCCTGGCGTCGGTTCTTCCGCCACGATGAAGTCCTGCCTGTTGTCATCGGTATCGGCCAGTTCATTGTCGGGCAGCACCATCCGTTGCAGGCTCTCACCGGCTCCGTGCGCTGGCGCCGGCTCCCCTTCGGCGGTTGCGGCCGGCAACCCGCTGCTTGATATCTTGCCATATCCCACAAGATCCTCCTGCTCTTGCACCTTCGTGGCAGCATCCACCGACACCAGACGCACCTGCCCGCCAGCGCCGGCGAAGCCCAGGTTGGCAGCAGGCGTCACGTCTGCTGCCGCTAGCTTGGCCGCCGGGCTGGCCACGAGCAGACGCCCTTTGCCGGCAATACTGAGCACACAGCCGCTCCCGCATCCCAGGCGCGCCTTGGTGTCGGCGTCTTTGCCTGTGGAGCTTTTATCCACCCACGGCTTATCCGGCGTTGCGCTCGCCGTCCGATATTGGATAAGCCAGTTGGTCACGTCGACACTTTCGGCGTTGGGATTGTATAGCTCGACAAAGTCCGCATCGGTACTGTCAGCACCATGGCTGCTAAGCTCGGCAATCAGGATTGGCCGACGCACCTGGCCTGGCGGCTCCGCCGTCTCTCCGCCTGGCGGAAGCGTCGGCTCGACGCCGAGCGCCGCTCCGGGCCTGGCGTTCAGAACGATAAGCGATAGTATCAGTATGCTGTATGAGGTGATGCGATATATATGTTTCATAGTGGCCTTAGCCTACCAATACATCCAGCCATCCCACAGTTCTGTTCATTAAATATTCTTAGCACCATAAGCGGCAAGCCGGCCGCCCTTGAAGTGTGTTCGCAAATAGTTGATACTAAGGGTATGCTTTTATGGAAAGAGCGCCTCGAGAACTGCCCCGTCATGAGCCTGCAGACAGGCGGACAGCTCGGAGTCGCAAATCAGCCCATCATCGACCCGCGCGACCTGCGCGTGGTTGCCTTTTATGTGACAGGTCCGCAGGTGGACGTCCATCCGGCCGTTCTGCACACCTCCGATATCCGTGAGTTCGGCAGTCTCGGCATGATTGTCAATGACAGCGACGACATCATGGCGCTTGACGAAGAGCTGGTCCGCCTCAACGAGATTATCAGCTATCATTTTGAACTGGTTGGCATGAAGGTTATCGACACCGATCGGAACAAGCTCGGCAAAATAGTTGATTACGTTGTAGATACTACCAGCTTTATGGTCAGTAAATTTAATGTCAAAGCACCGCTGCTCCATGTCGGTGCGCATGCCGGTGACCTGTTGATCGGCCGCCAACAAATCCGTGAGATTACCGATGATCACATCGTCGTGGCCGCCCCGACCATCGAGACGCCCGCCGAAGCCCCTGCCGTCCAAGAGGGCCTGGCGCCCTTTGAGAACCCTTTCCGCCAGCCGCATACCGAAGGCAACCCGGCTACGCACCACAACAGTCAGTCGTAGTCCTGGTGCCCTACAGCTCCTCGTCTTCCGTCCCGTCCACGGCCGACTTGACATCATCATAGCCATACCCTTGCCGCATCAGATAGGCCAGGAATTTTTGGCGGTCCGGGTACCGTGCCCGTTTTTTGGCAACTAAACGACGCAAGGCATCTTTTTCGTCAAAGTCCTTATCGACCGCCAAAGCCGCCGTCACATGCTCATCGGCCACCCCTTTCTGCCGCAGTTCCATCTGCAGTTTCCTGGTGCTGATCGGTTTGCCAAGTGCCCGGTGCCGCACCCAGGCCTGCGCGAACGTGGCGTCATCAACGTGCCCCTTGGCGCGCAGCCGCTCTATCACCCTGTCGGCCAAAGCTGGATCCCACTGCTTGCGCCAGGCATAATCGCGCAGCTCCTTCTCGCTGCGTGGTCGTCGCATGATATACTCCAGCGCCCGTGCGTATGCCTTGCCAAAGACACTTTCTTCTTTGAGCTGTTCAAGTTCGGCTTCGGTGTATTCCCGGCCGAGGCGTACTCCAAGATGGATCAGCTGAAACTCATCAAGTGAAAAATTATAAGCGCCATCAACGAAGATGTTATACCGTCCCTGCGTCTTGACCGCCGCCTTGATGGCAGTGATCTTCATGACACGCCCTTCCACGCCAAAAGGCGGGCTGTAATACCCGCCTCATCTGGCGTGCTGCCGGACTGTACGCTTCGGGTCATCGGACCTAAGGACCTAGACTTCTTCGGCTGCGACTTTCTCGCGGACCTTGGTCTCAATCTCGGCCATGACATCCCGGTGTTCCTTGAGGTATGTCTTGGAGGCTTCGCGGCCCTGGCCGATCTTGGCGTTATTGTAGTCGAACCAGGCACCCGACTTGCCAACGATGTTGTGAGTGACCGCCAGGTCAAGCACGTCACCGGTAGCACTGATGCCCTCGTTGTACATGATGTCGAACTCAGCGATACGGAATGGCGGCGCAATCTTATTCTTGACCACCTTCACCTTGGTACGGTTACCGATGACGTCCTCGCCGGTCTTAATCTGGCCGGTGCGGCGGATATCCAGACGCAGCGACGCGTAAAACTTCAAGGCGTTACCACCGGTGGTCGTCTCCGGGTTGCCAAACATGACACCGATCTTCATACGGATCTGGTTGATGAAGATGACCGTCGCCTTGCTCTTATTAATGATACCGGTCAGCTTACGCAGTGCCTGGCTCATCAGGCGGGCCTGCAGACCCATGTGGCTGTCGCCCATGTCGCCTTCAATTTCTGCCTGCGGCACCAGGGCGGCCACCGAGTCAACAATAATCAGATCGACGGCATTGCTGCGCACCAGCGTCTCACAGATTTCCAGGGCCTGCTCGCCATTGTCCGGCTGGGCAACCAGCAGATTGTCGGTGTCCACTCCCACCTTACGGGCGTAACTTGGGTCGAGCGCGTGCTCGGCATCGATGAAGGCCGCCGTACCGCCCAGTTTCTGCACCTGTGCGATGGCGTGCAAGGTCAGCGTAGTCTTGCCAGAGCTTTCCGGTCCGTAAATCTCAACGATGCGACCCTTGGGGTACCCGCCGCCCAGAGCCAGGTCCAGGCTTAAGGCGCCTGATGGAATGGTTTCGACCTCTACTTTGTGGGCGTCGCCCAGCTTCATGATTGAGCCGTCGCCGAACTGTTTGGTTATCTGATCAAGTGCCAGGCCGAGGGCCTTGGTCTTGCCGTCGGTCTTGGCATCACTCTTGTCGTTTTTGTCGGATGCTGTGGCGGCCGCTTGTTTCTGTTGCTTCTCTGCCATATGACTCCTCCTTTTGTCCTGTAGGTCTACACTTTTAATCCCCGAAGGCACCTTATAACGGCACCTGCGAATATGCAACCATGTCCTTATTATACCATAAGTTTAAGCGTTTTACCTCTGGAAATAGGCAATAATTATTTAATAAATGACTGTACAACGCCGCACGGATTCTGCTCTGCATCTGCTAGAATAGTACGAGATGAAAACGCAGACGACGACATTGCGCGCCACCAGCCGGCCTACGTCCTACCGCCAGCAAGGTTTTACGCTGGCCGAGGGTTTCGTGACTGCCACCGCCGCCGTCGCCGTCTTTTTCCTGCTGCTTGGCCAGTGGCAGAACGCCGAGGCCAGCCGCCGTGACTCGTCGCGCAAAGTCGCTATCAATACCATCCACTATTACCTGCGCGAAGTCTACTATCAGGAAAATAAGGCCTACCCCGCCATCCTGACCGCCCAGGATCTTAAAGCAATCAATGAAGAACTCATTAAAGATCCGGCCGGACGGCCCATTGGCGCTCACGATTCAGACCTGCGCTACACCGCCAGCAAGTGCGCCGTCAATGATTGCCAGCACTACGAGCTGCGTGCCAGCCTCGAAAAAGAAGACGATTTTATACGCTCAAACGAGGACTAAGCAGCCGGCCGCCCTGGCCACTAGCTGTCGTCCTCACCCTCGTTGCCCATGATGGGGCGCCCGTTCTTGAAGGCCTCGACGGCGTCATTGAGCAGGGTAATCTGATGACGTGGATTAGCCACATAGCTGAACCGGTACGTCGTTTCTTCACCCTGGGTTGACAACCGGATGTTACCGTAGCCGAAAAGATGTTGCATGATGCCGTGCTGGCGGTAACTGGCGTCCTCGATGTTGGCCAGGCTGATCGTCTGTTCCTTGCGTGAAAACAGGCTTATCTGGATGAACTGCACCACGCTTTCGTTGGTGAGAAAGAACTTGTTCTGGGTATAGACGAAACTGGAGACGAAACCGCCCAGGATGATCAGGGCGACCACGCCCAGGAACGGAAGTAGCAGCGCCGCGAACGAGACCCCGCTGGCACCGCCGATGCCCATCGACGACAACACGCCGCCCTGGAACTGCATCAGGAAGCCCATGATAAAGAGGAGGAGCAATACGATGATACCCGTGACGACCCAGATGGATATAAGGCCGATAGGATGGCGGCGCACCGCACTTATGACAAATTCGCCCTTGCTCAGGTTAAGCTCAGGATACTTGCGCTTGGATTCCTCATGGCGCCGCTGGGCGACTTCGGGAATCTCTGGCTCGACCGGCATGGACGGCCGGGCTAAATAGACGACCTGCGGGCCGCCTTCACTTGATGATCCACCGCTGACGGGCTGCACCGGCACAACCGGCGTGTACCCTTGTGGCTGTTGGCTCTGGGGATGTGCTCCGGGTGATGTGGTCTTCTCTGCCATGCCTCTATTATATCAGGCGCGACTAGCTTTCGTCATCTGGTACGCCTGCGCCAAGATGGCGCCGCGCCTTGAGTGTCACCTTGCGGCCACGCGGCGTGCGCTCGATAAAGCCTATTTGTAGCAGGTACGGCTCATAAAAATCCTCGATGGTTGAAGCCTCATCGCCGGTCATGGCCGCCAGGGTGCCCAGGCCTACCGGCCCGCCGCCGCAGTTATCAATCATGGCCCATAGCAGCTGGCGATCACTGGGGTCGAGGCCGAGCGTATCGACTTCCAATAACTCCAGCGCCTTGCCAGCCAGTTGCGTATCGATGATGCCGTCACCGTTCACATCAGCGTAATCGCGCACACGCTTCAACAGCCGGTTGGCGATGCGCGGTGTCAGGCGGGCCCGTGTAGACAGCGACCGTGCCGCTTCCGGCGCAATCTGCACCCCCAGGATCACTGCCGAGCGATGGATGATCTGCGCAATCTCGGCCGGCTTATAAAACTCCAGCCGGTGCATCAGCCCAAAACGGTCACGCAGCGGCGCCGCCAGGCTGCCGGTACGCGTGGTGGCACCGATAACCGTGAACTTTGGCAGGTCGAGCCGGACACTGCGGGCCGCCGGCCCCTTGCCGATGACGATATCAAGCTTGAAATCTTCCATGGCGGAATATAGCACTTCTTCGACCGCCCGGCTCAGCCGGTGAATCTCATCAATGAACAAGATATCACCTTCTTCGAGATTGGTCAGGATGCTCGCCAGGTCGCCAGCCCGCTCAATGGCAGGTCCGGCCGTAATCTTGATATTCGATCCCATCTCGTTGGCGATGACGCTGGCCATGGTCGTCTTACCCAGGCCTGGGGGGCCATAGAGCAGTACGTGGTCAACCGGCTCACCACGCTTGCGTGCGGCATCGATGGCCAGCTTGACGTTGGCCTTAAGCCGCTCCTGGCCGATATATTCCGTAAACCGTTTTGGCCGCAGCGTCACTTCCAGGTCGACTTCGACCGGATCCTCGGTGACGCTGGTGTCAATAATACGCTCGATTGCCATTTACTATCCCTTCAGCGCCAGTCTGACGCGCTCTTCGGTTGGCAATGTGTCATCAATGCCTTGCAGCGCCTCGGTAGCCTGCGCCAGATTGAATCCCAGGGCCATCAGCGCCTCCATGGCATCATCGGTCGGCAGTGCCGTCAGTTGTTGCGGCTTGAATACTTCGTACGAGCCGCTTGGCAGCCCTACTTTGTCCTGAAGGTCGACGACCACCCGGTCTGCCCCGCGCTTACCGACGCCACTGGCCTTTTGGATGAAGCCGGCATCACCGTTGGCAATGGCACTGCGCACCTGCTCGCTTGGCGCCAAGCTGAGGATAGCCAAGGCTGCCTTGGGGCCGATACCCTGAACGCTGGTCAGTAATTCGAATAACCGCTTGGCCGCCAGGCTGGAGAAGCCGAACAGGCTTTGCTCCTGCTCGCGCACCTGGTGGTGCGTATAGAGCTTAATGGGCTCATGGAGATGCGCCGCCTCAAAATCAAGTGCCGATACGAACACCTCGTACCCGACCCCGCCGACATCAACGATAAGGGAATTGATGAACTTCTCAGCCACAACCCCGGAGACATGCGCTATCATACTTAAGCTATTATAGTTGAAGTGGTAGAAATTTTGTAAAATAAAATATACAATACATTAAGCTTATGGTAAAAGAAGAAAAATCCCGCCCCGACTCCGCCTCCACGGCCGCCGAGGATGACGGCCCATTTCCCTGGAAAGAATGGTTCTTGCTGCGCCTCATCGTCTTTGGCGCCATCGCCATCCTGTTCTTTGTGGCCCTGAACATCTCGGGCTTCTTTGCGGACAAGGCGGCGACCAATCTGCGCACCACGCGTGATGCGGAGTCACGTATTTCCAGTGAAGACCTGAAAAAAGTCTCCGCCGGCATCGACAAGGCTTATCAGACCTTGCCAGCCGAGCTGCCGCTGACCTACCGCGACGCCCAGGATGTCTGCACCGAAGATATCGAAGGCACCGAACGCATCGTCTGCTTCAAGAAGAGTGCCTACGCCAAGCTGCGCGTCAAGGCGGGCGAGCCGCAGGGCTTACACTTGTCTGATACTATCGCCGCTCACTTCACCACCGCCAAGTGGCAGCAAGAAAAATATGAGGTCGTCAAACAGGACGGCGCCACCGTTGCTCGCAGCGACAGCGACGGCAGCGACATCAAGGATGTTCGGCTGTTCTTCCGCTCTGCAACAATTGAGGGCAAGCAATACTGCGCCGGCATTGTGTACACTGCGCAGAATGAAGTGCAGTGGATCGGTACTATAAAGGAGTGCGTTCAGAGCCAGCCCTAAGCGCCGCGTGACATCATGGCGTGCGTGATAGCCGCCGCCAGCGCATCCGCGCAGTCATCCGGCTTGGGCACTTCGGTCAGGCCGAGATTGATACGCACCATCTCCTGCACCTGCTTCTTATCCGCCTTACCATAACCGGTGACGGTCTGCTTGATCTGCATCGGCGTGTATTCAAAGATGGTCAGGCCAGCCTGCTTGCCGGCCAGCATAGCCACGCCACGGGCATGACTGACACTGATGGCGGTGGTGACATTGCGCGCAAAGAACAGCTTTTCGATGCTCATCTGTGTAGGGCTGCTTAGCTTGATGACCTCTTGGATTGCTTCGTAAATCTCGACCAGCCGCTCATCAAGCGCCTGATGCACCTTGGTGCGCACCACGCCGGCATCAACCATCTTGAACTTATTATTGACGATATCGACCACCCCGAAACCCAGGATGCCGGTGCCAGGATCGATGCCCAGAATCCGTGTCACTGTCTACTCGGCAATCGTGAAGTTGGAGTGGACGTTGACGACGTCAGCCAGGTCGTCGAGGGCGTCCATCAGTTTCATGATCTTACCGGCAACTTCGGCATCGGTGATCTCGATAGTGGTATTGGGAACGTATGTCAGCTCGGCACTCTCCAGAGCCAGGCCGCGGGCGCGCAGGTCGTCACGGACGGCCGCCAGTTCCTTAGGGTCGGTGTAGACGGCCAGTTCGCCTTCTTCGATCTGTTCGGCGTCTTCCGCGCCGGCCTCGATGGCGGCCATCATCGCCTCGTCAGCGTCACCGACGAAGTTTGCCCGGATCATACCTTTACGGGCAAACTGGAAAGCCACGGCACCGGGCTCTGCCAGGTTGCCGCCGTTCTTGGCGAAGGCGTTACGGACATCGGGGTAGGTGCGGTTTTTGTTGTCGGTGGCGCACTCGACGATGATAGCGATACCACCAGGACCGTATCCTTCGTACGTCGCTTCCTCGACCGCCACCGCTGATTTATCGGTGACGCGCTGGATGGCCCGCTCGATGTTGTTCAGCGGCATGCCGGCCTTCTTGGCCTTCTCGATGATCATAGCCAAGTTGGCGTTCATACTGGGGTCGCCGCCGCCCCGGGCTGCAACCGCTATCTGGTTGCCCAGCTTGGTAAAGAGTGCCCCGCGCTTGGCGTCATTGGCGCCCTTTTGCCGCTTGATGGTCGCCCATTTGGAGTGTCCTGACATGAATGCCGCCTTTCTTGTTGCTGCCCGCGGCAGTGGCTGGCAGACTGCCATGAGAGCGCCGGGGCATATAGTAGGATATTACCTATATTATAACAGATGTAAGCGAACTTGTCAGACCTCCGTCGCGCCTTTCTCAGACAATCTGCCGGCTCAGCGCCTCCTCCCGCTGCTGCCGCGACAGCTTTAACCACGAAAGCCCCAGCACTAACAGGATGAGCGCATACCAGAACACCATTGCCGGCGGCCCGATATACACCTCGATAGCCGCCCACGGCACGGCACTCATCTGAAATATGATCCAAACGATAAGTGCCAGGATGGCATGCGCCGGTATAGCCACGATGGCAGCGACACCCGGAAGTGCCAGGTCGGTGAACCCGGCGATTGCCACCAGCAGCATCGCCAGCGGAATCAAGGGCACAATCACCACGTTGGCCAGCAGCCCCAATATCGACAGGTTGCCAAAGAACAGCA
The DNA here is from genome assembly GCA_016789455.1 of Candidatus Saccharibacteria bacterium. Classification (NCBI taxonomy): domain Bacteria; phylum Candidatus Saccharimonadota; species Candidatus Saccharimonadota bacterium. The sequence continues at coordinate 95,280 of JAEUQU010000001.1, forward strand.
GGGTGATCGGCAACGTCATCAGCTGCGCCACGAAGGCCTCGATGGCGATCTGCACCAGCATCGGCGGCGGGCGCTCCGGCCAGAAGGTCGTCGTTACGAGCGGTACCACCAGCAAGATACCGGCAAAGGCCGTGAAGCTTAGCCACCAACCGATATCACCCCACAGATACGGTGGATAAACGAAAGCCGTCCCCGCCATCACCAACAGCAATGCCACCAATGGCTGCATCTGCCGCCCGTAGTACCATGCCAATAATGAGATGCCGCTGACCAGGCCGGCTCGTATCATGCTCGGGCTGTTGCCGGTGATCATAAGGAACGTAGCTATCAGGCCCAGGCTCAGCAGCAGTGTTTGCAGACGCGACTGCTTTTCGCGCAGCTTCTTGGCCGCCCGTACCAACACCGTCAGGTTGTAGCCACTTGCCACTACCACATGCGTCAGCGATAGCTGCTGCAGGGCCGTATTCATATCCGGCGGCAATGAGGCCTTCATTCCGATGACAAACCCCAGACCCAGACTGGCATGGGGCTCGGGCAGCACAGAGGTCACGCCCACTGCGAACCGGCTCCGCAGCAGATCGAACGGGTGCTGCTCATGCGCGATGACCTGCACCTGCGCAAACGACATACTCCCCTGGAACGGCCCGAACCCGTCGCGCAGCTTGCCGTTCACCCGCACCCGGTCATGGCGGGTGATGTCCGGTGAGGAGGGCGTCGTGATGAACAGATCGCCGTTCAGCCGTAACGGCCCTTTGTCCGTCGTCACCGCAATCTCCTCTATTACGAACTGCTTGGCGCCGCTTTTGCCAAAGACCGGGTCCTCTTTCACCAGCCCTTCCACCTGGATCTTCCGATCTGTGAAGCCCTTGTAGGATGCAACCGATGCCAAAAACGCCGTACCTTGCATAGCACCGAGCAGGCCGCCCAGTAGCGCGACGACGACCACCGCCAATCTGCTCTTTTTGATACTGACGGCCATAATCAGCCCGACCAGCGGCAAGGCCCACCACGGCTCTCCTATCCGGACTCCGACCTGGCACGAGGCCAAGCCCAGCAGGATTGCCAGGAAGAGCCAGATGAGCAGTGTGGTACGGTAGACTTTTTGTTGCATTGATGGGCATATATTTGTCGTGTTATAGGTTGCCGTGTCGCACTATATGCCCCTCAATGCTTAGCTTCCAAGCATGGCCGTTTCAATCATTAAATGGCAATAATAATTTCCCGGTGGCGCGTCGTAACGCTACAATAAAGACATAAACAGGCACAACAAAATGGCAAAACAAAAACCAGTAGCACACCTCCACATAATCGTCATCGTCGCAGGCGTCCTTGCACTGCAGGTCGCTACATTATCGATGGTATGGATTCAGCACATAGCAGCCGAGTCGCGTTTCGACAAGATAGAGGAACGCCTGGCATTGCAGCTCCCTACCAGTGACGATGAAGCCTTCGGCAGCAAACCGGTAGTCGCACCGGCCGAAAAACGCGTCTACCTGCCGGAGCTAGGTCTGTACCTGCCGATGACGCACGCATCACTTGATGCCCGCTACCGCGTCACCGACCACAGCGGCGGCGGCACCCAGGACGTCGTCTTCACCTCCGGCACCAACTACAGCCTGCAGTCCGAAGATGCCTCCGACGACCGCTGCGTCGACCTGGTCCGCCTCGAGATCGGTGCACAGCAATCCCAGCCACGCAGCGACGAAACAACGCTTGATCCGTTCAAACTCAAAGACGGCCGTATGGTGTACGGCTACGTCAACAACGCCGAGAAGCTATGCCACGACGAATGGATCGTCACGCCCGCCCAGGTGGCCGACGTCGTCAAGCAGTTGCAGTCGTACTAACCCAGCGCCTGACCCGTCTCTACCAATTAAAAAGACCGGCACATCACTTGTATGTGCCGGTCTTTTCGTTACACCTCCTCAACCAACGTCCCCAACACCTCCACCGACTGCCGCCAGCCACCCTCCATGCCACTGGCCACGTAGGCGTCGCGCCCTTCGACGCTCTGCACCGTAACGGTGGTGCGCACCTCGGTAGTGTTGTCATCAAGGGCGACGAACTCAGCCTTCTCCAAAGAGACCACGCCGCGTTCCGGCAGGCCCAGGAACTCATTGGTCTGGATGATGCGCTCGTTCTCGGCCACTTCATGGATCGTGCCGCGGAAAGCATATTCGTTGCCGTCCTCGGCAACTTCAGCGATGTGCCAGGTGCCGCCGGTCACCGCGTTGAATTCGTATACCTTCACTTCATGCCCACGTCCCCACCATTTTTTAAACAGTTCAGGGTCAGTGTACGCTTTAAAAACTTTCGCCAGCGGCGCCTTGATGACCGCCGTGCCCAAAATGTTTTGTGAACCTGCTGGTGCTTCTACTTTCAATGTCGCCATGGTTATTCCTCCTCGAGCATCCGCTCTAAATTATCGTACCGCTGCTGCCAGATGGCCTCATACTCTTGTAAATGCTTCGCTGCCATATCCACCACTACCGGATTTGCCAATACTTTTTGCTGCACGCCCTCCTTCCGCTTGATGACCAGCTGCGCTTTTTCGAGGACATTCAGATGCTTGGCAACCGCCGCAAACGATATGTCGTACTTTTCAGCCAGCTCGGTTATGGTTTGTTCCGCTTCACATACGCGACGAAGTATGTCGCGCCTGGTCGGGTCGGCCAGGGAGCGGAATACGTCATCTAGGTTCAAAGTATACTCAACCATATGGTTTAATATACTCCGCGCACTTGACCCCGTCAAGCTTTTTGCGCGTTGATATTACAATTACGGTGTCAGTGTCAGAATTAACGGCTCGCCGCTCAGCTGCAACTCCGCCGTATCGGTGTTGGTCAGCTGCTGCACTGCTTCCGTACCCTGCATCGGCCGGTGCACCGATACCTTCGAGAATGTCCGCCCCAGATTGACCGTCGCCTTAGCGACTGCCGGCGTCAGCTCGCCACCGTTCCAGATAGGCCGCTCGTCCCAGACGGCGAGATTATAGCTGCCGTCGGAGCGCTGCAAAGCAAAGCTGTGACCTTCTTTTGGCAGGCCGCTGATGGAATATGGCAGCGTGCCATCGCGTGCCGGTCCGTCATCTTTCAGGATAGCCGTCAGGTTATGCAGGGCCGTTGCCGCCGGCTTGGGCTGGTCGTCCATGCCGAAGAAACCAAAGGACTCGTGCGGATTGTCTGTTAGCAGATACACATACGTCTTATGGAAGCCGGCCTGGAAGGCATCAAGGTAGATATTCAGGTAGTACAGGGCGTGGGTGCGGGGCGTGATCTGCGCTGATTGATAGCCCGTCTCAGTAATCACTGCCTTGTGCGGCGGCACCGAGAAATAAGAGCTTCCCAGCTCCCTCAGGAAGTGGTTATGCGGCTGCGACGTGTTCTGCGGATACGGGTGGATATTGCCATAGTCAGCGTGGCCCTCCAGCCCTAATAGCCCGTACTTGTCGGCATCGGTAGCAGAAGTGTTGCCCGTCAGGTTGTACATCAGCACTCCTTGCAGCGCTGCACTGGCCTTGAGCCGGCTGTAGTACGCATCTATGAAACACTTGGCTGCCGGGCCATTGCGATTGCCCCAGCCTTTCACCCAGGTACTGCCACCACAAGTGAAGGCGAAGTTATTGATCTCATTCGGGCCCTCCACCGCAATCAGCGGCTTGCCGGGCAACCCCGCCATAGTTTCAGCGTCCTGAATAAGCGTGTTTATGTCATTTGAGTAATGGATCATGTTAAAACGGATGCCCTTTTGCGCCAGCTGCGTGTACTGGCCCAGCAGTCCGCCGCCTTCCTGATAGTGGTCGCGGATGGTGCGGACGCCAAGGTAGTTGAGCTTGTCATAGACTTTGCCGGCGTCGCCTTCGTACTGGTCCATATGCGTATTGACGGCCAGGCTGTCGAGGAATGACCCGACCGACGGCGCCTTCGGTGGCAGCAGCTGCCCGTTCAGCATGCCGAGCGAGGCGTCCGAGGCCGGGCCGCCCGATGTCCAGACTACATCATATGCCTCGTTGCGCATTGCCAAGTACGGCACCTTCGGCTGGAATAGCAGGGTGGCGCCCGCCACATCGAAAGTGCCGCTGGACCAGATTGGCCCGCTTGGTCCGTAGAGCACCAGGTTGCCATCGGCCTGCAGCACCACCCGGCAGGTGCTGCCTGCGCCACACGTAGCATTCGTCTTCGTATTCCACAACACCGCACCCGAGCCATCCACCACCTGGATATCAGCCGATTCGGTAAATTGCAGCGTCACGCCGCCCACCGTCTTCTTGGCACCAGGCACGAAGGTGTACATATCATGGCCGAAGCTCATAAACGGCGTGCCAGCCGCAGCTGGCGGCAGTGCAAAGGAAGGGTCAAACTTAATGGCTGCACTGCCGGAGGCCGAAGTATCAGCCAGTGTCATATCGTCACGGCTTAGCGCGGCCGCCTCCGCTTCGCGCTGCGGCGATGGCACGACGGCCCGGGTCAAGGCTGTCAGGACGGCTCCTACGCCCACTATCAATAAGGCAACCCCGATGGCAATCCGCCGATTATTGTTTTGTTTGCCCATATGTTTGTTTACCCCAGATGTATAGCCCAACTATAGCACGCCGGGATATGTGCAACAAAAATATAAAAAGACTCCTGGCCGGAGTCTTAAAGGAATCAACCTGGAGGGACCACTGGGGCTTGAACCCAGGACACCCTGCTTAAAAGGCAGGTGCTCTAACCAGCTGAGCTATGGTCCCGTATGTACCGGACGCACCACCAAAAAGTGGCGCTCGCGAACGTGGTAAATATACCATCTTACATCGGTGACTGTCAAACAGAGGTGCCGCCAGCAAAGGTAGCGAATGCCGCCCTAGTGCCCGTGGTCGCCATGCCCTGCCTTGCCACCCTTTTTGGCGCTGGCCAGCATAGTATCAATAACCGCCCAGATGATCAGCCCCGCCGTCACCGCCGAGCCATAACTGGTGACATACATAAAGAATTGCTGGACGATAGTGTCATTGACGACGGTCACCTTGAGCACCGGCACCAAAAACAGCACGCCCAGCACCGCAAATAACAGGCTCCCGATGATACGCGGCAGCTTCTTGCCATACGCCGGCCCGCTGGCCAGCAAAAACAGCACTGGCATCATCGTCAGGGCCATGCCGACGACCGTCGCGAGCGGCAAAGCCGATATCTCAACACCCTGTCCCTCAAGCAGCGCACTGGCAGCGCCGGTGAAGTATTGGCTCAGCAATGTCCCGGCACACAGGCCGAGCGCCAGTATTCCAAAACGGCGTTTACTGAAAAACGCCACAAAGTAGAGACACAGGAAGATAGCAAGAAGGATACCGGCTGCCATATAGTACTTATGGTAGCATTTTTTGAAGCACTTTAGGGAGTGGGCGGACGTTTCTACACTCTAAATACAGGTACTAGGCGCCGATCTTGTCTTTGCGGTTCCGCCGTTTGGCGTTCAATTCCAGATAATCGATGATCGGGCCGGCGACGTTGCGGCCAGTCACCCCTTCGATACCGAAACCCGGACTGGCATTAACCTCCAGCACCAGCGGTCCGCGCGCTGAACGCATCAGATCCACACCGCAGACACTCAGGCCCATGGTCTTAGCCGCCTTGATGGCGGTCTTGCGTTCGTCTTCGGTCAGCTTGACCGGCACACCCTCCCCACCCTGGTGCAGGTTGGAGCGGAACTCGTCATCCAGGCTTTGGCGCTGCATGGCGGCCACCACTTTGCCACCGACCACAAAGACACGAATGTCGACACCGGCCGATTCCTTGACGAATTCCTGGAGCAGAATGTTGGTCCCGTCCTCATTCATGACATAAAAAGCTTGCAGTACGGACTTGGCAGCTTTTTTGGTCTCGGCCAGGACTACGCCGTTGCCATGGGTGCCGCGAGCCAGCTTGATGATGACCGGCGTACCGCCCACCTGGTCAATCAGGTTCTGAGCATCGGCAGCGCTGCGGGCCACCACCGTCTTGGGGATGCCCACGCCTGCCCGGGCGAACAGCTGCATGCTGCGCAGCTTATCGCGTGAGCGGACGATGGCGATCGAACTGGTCAGTGTGTAAACGCCTTGCATCTCGAACTGGCGGACGATGGCACAGCCGTATTTGGTCATATAGCTGGCGATACGGGGCACGATGGCGTCATAGCCACGCAGTTCGCGGCCCTCGTACATCACCGACGGGTTGCTCTTTTCGATGGCGGCGTAGCAATCCTTGTATTTGATGATGTCGACTTCGTGACCACGCTTCTCGGCCTCTTCTTTGAGACGCTTCGTCGAGTAGTTGCCGGGGCCGTTGGATAAAATAGCGATGTTCATAGTCCGAATCCTTCCGCCTCAGTATCAATATCTTTAGTAAGCATGACATCGACCAACGCGTTCTGCTCAATCATGAAGCGGCGGCCCAGTAGCATATCGTGCTTCATGCTGATGCGGTCGGTCAGGCCGATGTAGGTGTCGTAATCTGTGCCCTGCACCGTCACGGTAATCGGAATCAGGTAGCGGTCTTCCTCCTGTCCGTTGGCGCTACGGACGGTCACCGCCTTGAAATCACCAGTACTGGTGGCCAGGCTCGGCTCGCCAAGCGGCGTGAAGTACAGCAGCGTACGACCGTCATCACCCCGCATCAACGAGATGTCGGTACAGTGCAAAGCCCCGGAAAAAGCTCCGGTATCAACCTTGGCAACCAGCTCGGGGATGCCGAGGCTGGGGATGGCGACTGTTTCCAGGCTGCCGAGTGTCAGACGATATTCCAATTACGCAACCTCCAGTTCTTTTAGTTTAGCAAGATGTCGCTCATTTGTGGGGTCGAACTTGCCAAGCAGCAGATAGTCCATGATGTCGTCGACCGAATCACCGCCTTCGAGCCGCTCAGTGATGAACTGCCCCATTTTGATGAAGCCCTGGTGATACGAGATGTCCTTGGTGAAAACGCCGCTGTACTGGTCGCCGCGGGTACCGCGATAGATACGGTTGACGTGGGCATACACTTCAGACTCGATCTGTTCGACCGGCTTTTTCTTCTCCTCGATCTCGTTGCGCAGTAGCGCCCGCGTCATGGCGAATTCGAGCAATTCGGGCCGGGTGAGCGGCTTGTTGCCCAGCGTACCCAAAGCCAGCGATATGTCGACGTAATTGACCTTGCTGCCATTGACGCCACGCTTAGCGTGCACGAGGACCTCATGACCCAACAGACCCTTGAGTTGAGTAGCGGTTACCGATGCGCGCTTCATACCGACAATGATCTTTTTGTCGGCAGCGACGACCGAGAGCGAGTCTTTGTCGTCATTCCGCTCTACCGTCCAGCCGCTCCAATCAGGGTCATCATGGTCAGCCAGTGCCTGAATGGCATTTTCGATTTTATCGGCGATGTCCGCCGGACCGATCTGGTCTTCGCCACCCTCTAGGTCGAGCGCGGCAAAAGCCTTCTCGTATTTGCTCATCATGTGAGTGCCCACAGTCTCGGCGACTTCGGCGAACAACGCTTCTGCACTCTCAACAGTGTCATCATACAGGCCGTAGCGTTCATTCAGTTCGGCGTAATGAGTACGAAGTGCATCGTCGGCGCCAGCCTCACCAGCCAGTCGTTGCAGGCCAATAGCCTGCTCCGCAGCGAGACGACTGGCGATTTCGGCTTCAGGAACACCGTAGATCTCACTGCTAGCCTGCGTGTAACGCTCGGCCCAGATGGCAGCTTGCGCCTGGTCGTCGGGATGATCTTCGCGGATGGTCTCAGTTGCGCGACGGGCGGTCTGCAGCAGATAGAGATTCGCCAGCTGCTGCGCGGCAGCCTCTTCCTCAAGCGAGCCTTCTGGCAAGTCCCAAAAGGCATTCAGCCGCGCCATATCGGTGCCGTAATGCTTATCGACGGCAGAAGCAAGGTTGGCATATTGCAACCGGCCTCCGCGAGCGGACTCGACAGTAGGAGTAATCGGCTTAAGGACTACGACAGTAGAGAATTCGGACATGCGCAAATAGTACAATAAAAATACCTACAGGTCAATAGTTTTGGCAAAGAATTTGCTACGCCACACCCCTGATAGCCGCCAACGTCAACCGCCGATGATCCGCCCGCAGCGGATGGATCTTGGCAAAGCGCTCCAGGCGGTGCTCGGCCTGGCGCTGCGGCTCGCTCAGCTGCATGTCGCGGTCCCACTTGCGCCAGACTTCGGTCTGACCGATATAATATGTCAGCGCGTCCTTGGTAAAGACGACGCCGGGCACCCGTCCGTCCGTGCCGCGGAAGATGCGGCGCAGGTGCTCAAAAGTTTCAAACATAATGGTGCGGGTCGCCTCGGCGGCGTCTTCGACCCGGCCGTCCAAATAGGCTTCTATCAGGCGGGCCCGCCAGATAAGCTCAAATGTCTGGGTAAAATTACGGCCGGAAAGCGCGCGGCCATCAAGACCCAGCGCCAACCCTACGGAGAAATAATAGCCGTTGGCCACGGCCTCGCTGTTGACATCACCATACACCAGTGCCTCATTGACCTTGCCATTACCCTCTTCCCAAGAGAGATAGCCGGTACACCCGAAGCCGCCAATCAGCGGATGGCCACAGGCGTCACCGTTCTCGCGGCGGGCTACATGCTGGTCAATCTCGTGCGATTGGACGACAGCATCGAACTCCTTGAGTGTCAGCCGCCTGGTGCGCGGTATGTAAATCGTCCGGTCGGCTTGGCAGGTATCGATATTAGCTTCATCGGTCAGCCTGACCCGCCAACGCGTAAAATCACGGGCCTTGAGCGCCAACCTGGTGGCTGCCACGATGGCACCGGCGTCCATGCTGCCATCATGTACCGGCACTTCGCCGCTCTCAATACCCGCCTCCACGGCGTCCAGTGATGGCCGCATACGCTGAAACAACTGGCGGGTGTAGTATTCGACGGTCGCGCCATCGGGCATATAGGAGCGCTCAATCGGCAGGTTGTCGGGCAGGCTCTGACTGAGGTGGCGCCAGGCATTCTGCACCTCCCGCGGCACATCCGGCACATGGGCGACCGCCGAAAGCTGCTGCAGCCGTGCTCCCAGTACCCGCCGCCAATGCTTGGCGCTGGGCGCGCCATAGATTTCGCGCATCATCCGTCCCAGCTGCCGCGACACCGCCAGGTACATCTCGCCATCGGACACCTGCTGGCTTTGCAGCTTGGATAGAATCATGATACCGATCTCGTGGACACGGTTGGCGATGCTCTCACGCAGGATACGCACCGGCTCCTCAGTCATGCCCAGCTCTACCACCTCCTCCAGCATCAGCGACAGTTCGTCGCGGTAGGCGATCAGCGCCTCAACATCGATTTCCGGATAAAAGAACTGCGGCGCTTCAGGCGTGTTGCCGTTCAGCGCCGCAGTGACGTAATGGGCTTTGACCGTATCGGCCATGGGGCCATGTTGATTGAAATACTTATACGTTTCCAGGTTGGCGAGCGGATGGGCGGCAAATTTGAGGGCCAAGACATCCAGCCCTGCAGGCAGGCCGCTGTAATCTGTGCTGGTATCGGCAGGCTCGCTCGTCTTCACTCTTCCAGTATACAAAGTCTGAAGCGTAAGCGGCAAAAGAGACGTTGTTATTTATTCCTATCGCGCTCTGAACGGGCTAACCGGTAGATGCCGAAACCGATCAGCGTCACCGCCATCAGCCCCAGCTGGAAATAGGCGAAACTGCGCATCATGTACATGACGGCGATGACACTGACGATAATCGCCCAGTAGACGATATAGGCCCGCCGCACCACCACACCCAGCACCAGCAGACAGATATGTTCCGCCAGAAGGACCGGTCCGTACACCTGCTGGTCGCGCAGCGCCTCAAGGATAAGCGGCCCCGAGAATGCCGCGAGCGCCATGATCTTGACCGTGCCGGCCAGCTGCCCCAGTCCGCTGCGCTGCATGGTGCGGGCAACGTACACCAGATACAGCGCCCAAAGATGCGTGTAGATAAGCCAGTTGGCATCGGGCATCAGCTGCCAGACAAGCTGCTGCAGCGCCAGGTTGAGCATTGCTACCGGCACCAGAGCCTGCAGCGGCTTCAGCAAGAGCAGACGTGCCTCCATCAGCACCATGCCGCCCGCCAAACCCAAGAGCAACGGACTGACGACCAACGGCATCTCATTATCACGCAGCCACAGGCTGTACAGCCAGCCAAGAATCACCAGGCTGAACGAGACCGCCAGCACCAGCTGCGCCCGCCGTGTCTCCTGGCGCGTCAGGCGGACAAGCAGATAGCCGGTCAGCGAGCCCACCACCAGTGCGACCGTGGCCAGGTAATCACCCGGCATCTGTTCGGCGCCCTGCGTCAATTGCAGGCCCTTGAGTGTCGCCAACGTCACGAATATCGGTGCAGCGGCGGCCGAAGCCGGCGAATCATCCTGATACGACAGCCAGATCGCCAGAATGGCCGCAGCCCCCAGCAGACTGACCGCGAGCAACATTGAAGATTGCGCCAGGGCGACCGCCGCGATACCCGTGAGTGCCGCCCAATAGACCGCGCGGTACCCATTGATGGTCTGCGGCATGGCCGGCATGTGGCGCACGATGAACGCCAGCACCCCGATTGCCACCATCAGCGTCAAGGTCAGGTACGGACGCAGGACCAGTTCGGCGTCAAGACTATCGGAAAGCGCCAAGGCCGTCAGTACGCCCGCCGCCGCCGTCAGGCTGGCTGCGATGGCTGCGAACAGTTTGGCGCTGACCCGATGACGGCCCTCCAGCCAGATTGCCGAACCCAAGGCATATAGTGCCCATAAGAGCATATGCATACCTGGTCCTATGATGCCGCCGTACGCTGCCACCAACTGATCGCCCGCTATCACCAATGCGGCGGCAGGTATGGTCCGGAGTTCCGGCAGCAGATAATCGCGGCGCATCAGTTCGTACATAGCCAGGCTCGCGAAGGTTGCCAGTACCAATGGCGGCACATAGCCCGTCATGCCTGACTGCAGGGTCGCCGTCAGCCAGGCCAGCGAGCCAAGCCCGAAAGTCCAGAGCAGCATCGCCACCCGACGCAGATGATTGCCGGTGATGCCGCTGTACACATAGGCGAAGACACCAGTGGTCAACAGGCCAAAGAGCAGCTGATGCCCGGGCGTCAACTGGGCCTGGCTCCCTACCATGACCGCCAGCGCAATCGAGAAGACAAGCAGCGGCGACACGATCGTCAGACGGCTCCACCGCTCATATCGGGCCACTGCCTCAAGCGACACCAGCAACACCAGCTGCAGGCCGGCGACCGTCCACCAGTCCTTGCACTGCGTGCTGGCAATCCAGGCGGCTGCGATGAATGCCAGGCATGAAATCTGGCCGATGATGCGCGTCAGCCGCTCGGCAGCCAGGTGATGCCGTGCGTAGAACACTACTGTCCCAGCGATGATGAAGCCGGCGGTGGCCGTCTCGCCCCGGCCCGCTCCCAAGCCATCCAGGGCATAGGCTGCGGCAATCGGCATGGCCGCAAGTGACAGCACGCTGATGACCGGCGCATACGGCGCGCTGCGCCACAAGCGGTACAGCGCAGCATGCACGCCAGTCGACACCGCCAGCCCAAGCAGCAGCAGATATGGGTCGCCCCATAGACAGACCAGCGACACCAGCGCCAGGGCACTGGCCAGATAGTACAGCAGCTCGTCATACTCAAACGCCTCGGCGAACAGTGGCCGCCGGGCCATGCGGCGCAGCCACAGCACGTGCCCGGCCGCCAGCAGTGCCAGAAGGATACCCAGGAGGTTCAGGTCTTTGAAGATATCGTAGAACAAGGCCAGGACGCTCGCCAGCAGGAACAGATGGGCACCGATGACGGTGGCGTTGCGGCGCTGCACATCCGCCGTCTCACGCGCCAGCACCAGATAGTACAGCCCAGCCAGTGCAAACGATACGCCGGAGTGCCACAGCGGCACCGTCTCACTCACCAGCAGCAGCCCCACCAGCGACGCCAGCGGCACTACCAACTGTCCCGTCAGCCGCGCCGGCTCCGTGGCTACCGCCAGACTGCCCCGCAGCGCCGGCCTGAAGATGTGCAGCCCGATGCCCGCCAGAATCAACAGCCAGACATGAACGTGCAGTGGCGCGTCCAGCACACTGGCACCCGACAGCACCAGCGACAGCCAGCTCAATATGCTCAGATACCCCAGCGCCTCCGAGCGCAGCCTGGTAGTGGCATGCACATACAGCCCCACGCCCAGCAGCGACGTCAGCAACCAGCTGAGCGTGCCCGGGATTGCCAGTAGCGAATACGCCGCCACGCCGCAGATCGGCAACAGCAACAGCCCGATAGCTACGAACGTCACCGCCGCCGGCCGCAGTGCCGAACGAAGCTTTAGCAGCCCCAGCCCCGATATATAGAACAAGAGGCAGCCGGCCAGCAAGATTCCGAATTTAAAGCCGCCGCTGACGCCGCCGTACGCCACGAACAGGCCGGCAGCCGTGATCAACAGGAAGGCACCGACATACAGCAAGGCCACCGTCTGGTCGGGCCGGTGGAACTGCACCGGCTGCTGCAAGATGGTCGGACTGACCGCCGGCGCGGCTGCCGTCTGGTCCGCCTGCGCAATCTCTTTGGGAATCTGCAAGTCCTGCTCCGCCAGCTCCAGCGCACGCCGCAGCCCTTGCCGCTCGGCATCATCGCCAGAGGCCTCGATAGCTGCCCGCAAATGGCTGATATAGGCCGATTCCTGCTCCGTCACCTCGGCAACCGGCAAAGATACCGGCAGCCGCGCCGCCTTTTTGCCCCCGTTGGCCTCGGGCCGCACCAAGGCATAGATAAAGAGTCCGACCCACGCCAGCCACAGTAATGGCTGCTCCAAAAACAGACAGATGAAGAAGCCACCCAGCACCGCCCAAAATGCTTGCACGTTGGTCATTATGCACCTAGTATAGCCGAGTTTATCAGCCCGGCCAACTCTATCGGGCTAGGGCGGGCTTAGAGCCCGAAGACGCTGCGCTTGCTACTTTTGCCGCCTTGGCCGGCAAACTCCTGCAGCATCTGTTTCTGCTTCTTGGTCAGCTTGGTCGGCGTGTCCACGTGCACGGTCACGATATGATCGCCCCGCCCCGTACTCCGGATGCGCGGTACGCCATGTCCCGCCAGCTTGAAGTCGGTGCCGCTCTGCGTGCCGGCCGGCACCTCGATGGTCACCGGTCCGTCCACCGTCTGCACCTCCAGTTCCGCTCCCAGGGCGGCATCCACCATCGGCATATGCACTTCACTGAGGATCAATTCGTTTTCACGCGTGAAAAGTTTATGCGGCCTGACCTTGATATTGATATACAGGTCACCCTTAGTGCCATGCGCCACGGCCTCTCCGCGTCCCGCCAGGCGGATCGTCGCACCGTCATCGACGCCAGCCGGCACCTTGAGGTTGATCGTCTGGCGCCGCTTCTCAGTCCCCTTGCCCCGGCAGACCGTACAGACCTTCGCCGGCACTTTGCCGCGGCCCTCACAGGTCGGACATATCACCGCCTGTTGAATCTGGCCGAACAGCGTATTCATGACGCGCATCTGCTGGCCGGAGCCCTTACAGCCGTCACAGGTCTTGAGGTCGTAACCAGGCTCGGCCGCCGCACCCTTGCAGTGCGTACAGGTGTCTTCCATGGTCAGTGCCATCGGCTTCTCAACGCCAAAGACCGCCTCTTCAAATGTCAGCTCCAGCTCGGTCGCCACATCGCTGCCGCGCCGCTCCCGCTGGGCCTGCTGGCGCTGGCTACCGCCAAAGAAGTTGCCAAAAATATCGCCCAGGCCTCCATCGCCAAAGTCAAACTGGAAGCTCTGGCCATTGCCGCCAAAGCCACCAAAGCCCTCGAACGGATTGCCGCCTCCGCCACCACTGCTGCCGCCGACGCCGGCATGCCCGAACTGGTCGTAGCGCTGGCGCTTGCTGGCATCCTTCAGTACTTCATACGCCTCGGAGGCCTCTTTAAACTTGGTCTCGTCGCCGCCGGCCTTATCCGGGTGATACTTCACCGCCAGCTTGCGAAAAGCCTTCTTTATCTCATCGGCGGAGGCGCTTTTGGACACCCCCAAAATATCGTAGTAATCGCGTTTAGCCATATAGTCCTATAGTAGTAAATTGGCACTCAAAACTCAAGAGTGCTAATAACATCACCACTGATAACAAACATAAGTGGTATTGACTTTTTATAATGTTTGTGCTATAATTATAAGGTTGGTATCAGCTCTATGGAAGGACTTCCATGCACCCCCTGACCATCCGCCGCCGCGAACTCCACATGACGGTCGACACCCTGATCCGCCTGAGCGGTGTCGGTGCCACGACCATCTACGACATCGAGTCCGGCACGCGCCGTAGCATCCGGTTCGACACCGCCGAGCGGCTCGCCTCCGCGGTCCAGTCCCAGGTCCACACCCTGTTCAGCGGCAACTCGCTGACCGACGTCGGCCGCCCGCCCGGCGGCAAGTGGGAGGGCACCGACAAGGACACCGCCGACGGCAGTGAACGCAGCGGCCTCTCCGACGAGATGTGCCTCAACTGCTTCGTGCTCCAGCCCCGCGCCGGACGCACGCACTGCATCAGCTGTGAAGAGCCGATGCCGGCCCGGCCGTAAGGCCAAAGCCCCGCACAATGGCGTGCGGGGCTGTTCTTTTCTCAGCTCGGTCAAGTAGCTTTGTCTCTGAAGAATTCCTGTGCCTCTCGTGACATATTCTCATAAAACTCAATTGTTGCTTCCGCCAAGCTTATTATGTCCGACGATTTAAGCGTCTTGCCAAGGTGACTAGTTGGCACTGTATACAATACGCCCCTGTTAGTGATTGGCGAAGGTACTAACTTTTCTGGAACAAATTCCACTCGTACCGGCTCTCGAGATTTGAATTCCAATAACCTACCATTGACGGCCACGAGATGATCTATTGTCATGGAGTTACCAACGGCGGGCTTAATACCTATGCCGCCAGGAGTAACTTCATATATTTCCTGCACTGTGTGTTCTTCGGCGCCTCGAGCGTTAACGATATATCTCAACAACTCGTCCGATTTGTGCAGCTTTTCGTAGTCCGACTTCCATTTCCCCGACTGCTTACAATCCTTATACTGTGCGTACATTTTATTACGACACCGATTTACTCTATACAAGAATAGTTTCCATGCTTCAGCCAGCTGTTGAGAGCCCTGAGCAGATTGCATCAATACAACCTGCTCTTTTGCAGCTCTTATCTCCTCGAGGTGTTTCACTTTCTTTTCTCTAGCTACTTCTTCTCGTCAACGACCTCGCCTTCGACAGTGTCGTCATCCTTCTTAGTCTCGCCGCCTTCGGCCGGCTTCTCCTCGGCAGCAGCGGCTTCATACAGCTTCGCCCCGATCTTCTGCACCTTCTCCATCAGCTCGCGGGTCGCGTTCTCAAGCTCATCCTTATCGTCGCTGTCCTTGTGCTTCTTAGCCTCTTCAACAGCTTCCTCGACGGCCTTCTTGTCCTCGTCGCTGATCTTGTCCTTGTGCTCAACCGGCAGTTTTTCGGCCTGGTAGATGGCGTTTTCAAGCAGGTTGCGGGCCTCGACGGCTTCGCGGCGGCGCTTGTCCTCTTCGGCGTGTTCTTCGGCTTCGCGGGCGGCTTTTTCGATGTCGTCCTTGCTCAGGTTGCCGCTGTTCTGAATAGTAATTGACTGTTCCTTGCCGGTACCCTTGTCCTTGGCGGTGACATTAAGGATACCGTTGGCGTCAATGTTGAAGGTCACCTCGATCTGCGGCACGCCCCGCGGCGCCGGGGCGATGCCATCAAGGATGAAGCGGCCCAGGCTCTTGTTGTCGTTGGCCATTTCGCGCTCACCCTGCAGTACGTGGATCTCTACCTGTGGCTGGCTGTCGGCGGCGGTGCTGAAGACCTCGCTCTTGCTGGTCGGCACGGTAGTATTGCGCTCGATCAGCTTGGTGGTGACGCCACCCATGGTCTCGATGCCCAGGGACAGCGGCGTGACATCCAGTAGCAGCACGTCCTTGACGTCACCGGCCAGCACGCCACCCTGGATAGCAGCACCGACGGCTACTACCTCGTCGGGGTTGACGCCCTTCAGCGGGTCCTTGCCAAAGATTGCCTTTACTTTCTCAACGACGGCCGGCATACGGGTCATGCCGCCCACCAGGACGATCTCGTCGATGTCGCTGGCCTTGAGACCGGCATCCTTGAGGGCTTTTTCAATCGGAGCGGCCGTCTTGTTGATGAGGTCGGCCACCAGCTCTTCCAGCTTGGCGCGGGTCAGTTTGTATTCAAAGTGCTTAGGACCGTCTGCATCGGCGGTCAGGAACGGCAGGTTGATGTCGGTCTCGCTGGCGCTGGACAGCTCCTTCTTGGCCTTCTCGGCCTCGTCCTTGAGGCGCTGCATGGCGGCCTTGTCATCCTTGAGGTCGATGCCGTTTTCGCGCTTGAACTCTTCCAGGAAGTGGTTGACAATGCGGTTGTCAAAGTCCTCGCCACCCAGGTGCGTGTCACCGTTGGTCGACTTGACTTCAAAGACGCCATCGCCCAGCTCCAGCACGGAAACGTCGAAGGTACCGCCACCCAGGTCGAAGACCACGATGGTCTCGCTCTTGTCCTTCTTGTCCAGGCCGTAGGCCAGGGCGGCCGCGGTCGGCTCGTTAATGATGCGCTTTACTTCCAGGCCGGCGATCTTGCCGGCATCTTTAGTGGCCTGGCGCTGCGAGTCGTCAAAGTAAGCCGGCACGGTGATGACGGCTTCGGTGACGGCCTCACCCAGGAAAGCTTCGGCATCAGCCTTGATCTTGGAGAGAATCATGGCCGAGACTTCCTCGGGGCTGTATTCCTTCTCACCCATCTTCACCTTGACGCCATCATTGCTCTTGACGATTTCGTACGGCATGATGTCGAGGTCTTTCTGTACCTCGGCGTCACTGAACTTGCGGCCGATCAGGCGTTTGACACCATAGATAGTGTTGCGCGGGTTGGTGACGCGCTGGCGCTGAGCCACCTGGCCTACCAGGCGCTCTTCTTTGCCATCCTTGCTCTTTTTAATAGCGACGACACTCGGAGTGGTGCGGTTGCCTTCGGCGTTGGCAATCACTTCAGGCTTGCCAGCCAGCATGTAGGCGACGGCGCTGTTGGTGGTACCAAGGTCGATTCCGATGATTTTACCCATATGTTGACTCCCTCTGGCCGCTTGGTTCATTAAGTAGTCGCGGCCTGACTGTTACTTTCTTTGCATTATTTTAGCACTCATATGGCATGAATGCTAACTGCCTCTATGGTAGAAAATTGGCACTCTCGTGTCAAGAGTGCCAATTTATTGTACTGCGCAGTCTGGTTACGGCCCGCAACCGATGGTAATGTACGGCACCAGTACGGCATTGGTTATGCCGCCACTACCGTTGACATGTGGCCGTCCGTAGACGCCGATCCTGTCCTTGCCGTTACCGCAGGGTACCGAGACGCCTTCGGTCTCGTTCTCGTCGATGAAGTATGGCCGGCCCCATGGATCTTCCAGGTCGCGGACGTTGGTGCCGGCGGCGTTGGAAATCGCGCTTAGAGCGTTGGCGTATGCCGTCCAGCAGTTATCGGTGGTCCTGTCCAGCGCCGCCAGATCCGTGCCGTTGGCTTTGTTGGCGCAGTTGCCCGCCGAATAAGTGGAGCCGGTAATGACGCGGAGCGCCACGTCACCCCGCGCCACCCGTGCCGCCATGATCGCCTTTTTGAGTTGTGCCAAATCATTGGCGATACGGTTTGTCCGCGCGTCATCCTGCGATTTGGTATAGGCGCTGACAGCGATGACCGCCAAAATGCCAATGACCACCACCACGATCAGCAGCTCGACGATGGTGAAGCCTTTACTTGAACGTGCTGGTTTGAAATGAGGAAGTCGCAACATGGTTATGTTCTTACTTGTTTACAGATTACCAGAACCGACCCAGCTGCGCCACTGGGGATTGTCATAGATATAAAAGCCGGCACGCAGGCGCTCACTGCCCGTTAGTACGTCATTGCAGGTGTACGGATCGGCCTGGGAAACACCGTCGTCACTGGCCGTATATTCCACGGGGGTCAAAGCGCCGCTGACCACCTTGTACTTTTTGCCGGAATTACTCTGGGCAGTCACTGCGAAGGCATTAAAGGTAGCTGTTGTACAGTACGCAACATTAACTTCCTGCACCCGGTAGGCCGGGAAGGTCACCTTGACCTTGAGGGTCAGCAGCTCGGCGTCACTGTTGGGGTAGCGGCCGCGGTCGGCGCGGAAGGCTTCCATCGATTTTGCCAAGCCTTTCAGGTCATTCTGAACGGCGGCGTCATACGAGCGATTGCGTGCGCTGGTGTAGCTGACCAGAGCGATGGCCGCCAGGATACCGATGACGACGATGACAATCAGCAGCTCGACGATGGTAAAGCCGTTGTCCCGCCTGAGTTTGTGCGCTATGCCCACTATAGCCATGATAATTAAACAATAGCATCTTCTGGCGGCAAAATAAAGCCAGGACTAATGCTTTACTTTGACCATGCTATGACGGATGACACGGTCGCCCAGCTTATAGCCGGCTTGCAGCTCTTCGCTGACGACTTCTTCATCGCCGTCGCCTTCTTCGCTGGAAATGGCTTCGTGCAGTTCCGGGTCAAACGGCGTACCAGGTGCAGCGTCGATGCGCGTCAGGCCGAGGGCCTCCAGGGATTTCTCGAGCTGCTTGGCCAGGCCCTGCACGCCCTGCACCCACTTGTTGTCCTGGAGGTCCTGCGGTGCATGAGCCACGGCGCGTTCGATGGTATCCACCACTGGCAGCAGTTTGAGGATGGCCAGTGCCCGGCCCTGCTCTTTGGCGTTCTCCTTGTCGGTCTCGGTGCGCTTGCGGTAGTTCTCAAAATCGGCGCGGGTGCGCTGCAGATCGATGGTCAGTTCGCCCAGCTGCTGCTCGAGGTTCTCGATGGTGGCCAGGGCGTCATCGCTGCTGATGCGCGGCTGTTCGTCCCGTTGGTTACGCTCGTCGTGCTTGTCCTGCCGCTCGTGGCGCTTGTCGTCGTGTGGTTTATCGTCGTCCTTTTGCTTTGCCATGCTTCTTACTCCCAGTCGCTTTCGTATTAATCAGTCCTGCCTTTTCCAAAATAGCCTTTTCGGTCACATAGCGGTCCGGCGGCGCGTTGCGGGCGTACCGCACGCCAAGATACCCTACCCACAAGCCAAAGAAGGCGATGGCGAAGCCGCCGGCTATGTACAGCGGATCAGGCGCATCAGTGCGCAGCACTGCGTCTGTAAGTTGCAGGCCGGTCAGGAAGAATCCCAGTCCCAAGGCCGCCAGGGCCGTACCGATGAGTAAGTATGTCTTGTCGCTCATATCATTTCCCTCCCAGGATAATTAGAGTACTTCTTCAAGCATAGCACCCGCGTGGCGTACCAGCTGCATTACGCGGGCATAACTTTGCCGGGTCGGGCCAAGCACACCGATATAGCTCTTATCTGAATAGGGCGAGCGGAAACGGCTGATAATCAGCGTCACGCCTGAAGTGCGGCCGATGGGATTCTCTCGTCCGATGTAGACGTTCAAGGGCTCATTAGGTGATGCTTCACGCAGCCAGGGCTCCAGATTGTCCAGCAGCCGCGCCACCTGCTGCACATGATCGCCCCGTATGAATTCCGGCTGGCTGAAGAGGTTGCCGATACCGCTCATGTACAGCTGATCACCGATAGTGGCGATGCCAAGGTTGTGCGTCAGCTCCACCAGGCTGTCGACGGCACTGCGGATAGCCCGGTCGGCCCGGTCGGCGTGGTTGTTGACGCGGGCCTCAATCGCTCTCGCACTGCGATTGAGCGGTACGTCCGGCTGTTCGGCGGCAGTCAGCTGGTTGACATAGAAACGATAGCCTTTGTCTGTGGGGATGCGGCCGGCACTGGTGTGCGGCTGCGAGATCATGCCCAGCTCCTCCAGCTTGGCCATCTCCGCCCGCACGGTGGCGCTGGACACGTTGAACAGCTTGGCCAGCGTCACGCTGCCTACCGGCGCCGCCACTTCGGCATACTGTTCGATGATGGCGCCCAGGATAAGCGCTTGTCGTTCGGTCATAATAGCCCCATCATAGCTGTTTTAGCACTCTGTAGTCAAGAGTGCCAGACTTGCCTCCGGCGGCGTTTCTTCGTATAGTGCTTGTAATCATGAACGATACGAAGCGACAGCAGTTACGCAGCTGGCTCGGCACCGGTTCGATAAATATCTTCGGCCTGCCGTTCGCCGGCAAGGACACGCAGGGCTTACGGCTAGCCAAGCTGTTCGATGCGCCGGTGATCGGCGGCGGCGACATCCTGCGCAACAGCATCATTCCCGAGCGGGCCAAAAAGATAATGCACGAGGGCGGCCTGGTGCCGATTGAGGACTACCTCAACATCGTCCTGCCCTACCTTGTCAAAGAGGAATTTGCCGGCCATCCGCTTATCCTCAGCTCGGTGGGGCGCTGGCATGGTGAAGAGTTCGGCGTCATCGAAGCCTTGAAGCAATCCGGGCATACGCTGAAAGTCGCCGTCTTTTTAGAGCTTGACGAGCGCACCATCTGGCAGCGCTGGGAGGCCAGCCAAGGCCATAGCCTGCGCGGCGCCCGCCATGACGACGCGGCCGACGCACTTGAGGTGCGGCTGGAAGAGTTCAATCTCAAGACCCGCCCTGTCGTTGATTTCTATCGGAATCTGGACATGCTTATCGAAGTCGATGGCCGTCTGTCAATCGAATCAGTGGCGGACACCATAACAGAAGAGCTGCTGCGGCGCGCCAGTACCTAAGCGGTCTGGCCGCTCAGGCCTTTACGCGTAGGCCTTACGCCTTCTTGTCGTTTGCCTGCGGACTGCCACCGTAGGCGCTCGAGCCATAGCCAGACGTCTGCTTGACCGGGCCGGCCAGGCTGTTCAAAGTCTTGACGGTGGCGGTAATGCCAGTCAGGGCGGCAACACCGACGCCGACATGCTTAAGGAAGTCCTTGCGGTCCATTTTTTTCTGGAGCAGGCCATCAATCTGTACTTTCATCATCACACCCTCTTTTGGTTTTTTGTTTGCACTTAGGCTTAGTTTCAATTATATGCGGCGCCGGCAGGCTGTCAATATGCTTTTGGTTATGCCTGCAGGCTTTCGTTTTCCACTTCCCGGCGGAGTGGCTGTTGCGTGGCACCAGTAGAGCGCCGCATGACAGTGATAGCATTGTCGCGGCGGGCGGGGATGCGCGGCAGCGGACGCTCGCGCACCGGCAGGCTGCCGGGCTGGCGGATAGGCGGGGGCGCCGGGACAGATACTGGTGCCGCCACGGCAACCGTGCGCTCCTCGACCGGCAACGGAACGGGTACGGGCTGCGGCGCAGCCAGCGGTACCGGCAGCGATAGTGTCGTTGGCGCCTGAGCGGCTATCGCCACCGCCTTCCTGCCGACATGGCCGGCATGCCGTGAGCTATGGGCGGGCGCTTTCAGGCGATAGGCGGCGCGCTTCTCGGCCCGCTTGGCTTTGGCGGTGGTAATCTCATGCTTGGCCCGGCGTGCCCTGGCGGTCGGCTCGGCCTGTCGCAGCCGCCGCTTCTGCTTGGCACCCGAAAGCAGTACGGCCAGCACACCGAACTGGTAAATGACGATGAGCGGCACCGCCAGCATGGCCTGGTTGACGATGTCGGGAGTCGGGGTGATGACTGCGGCCGCTATGAATGCCAGCAGTATGATCCAGCGCTCACTTTTCAAAAGCCCTGTCGGGGTCAGCGGACTGATCCAGTGCCATAACATCAGCAGCAGCGGCAGCTGGAACAAAAGCGCCAGGCCGGCCGTGTAGCTCAGGAAGAAACTGAGGTATGAATCTGCCGTCAGGCTGGGCGTCACGGCGTCGCCTGCGAACTCGGACAGGAACTGCAGCGCGGCCGGCACGGCAACGTAATACGCATACCCCGCCCCCATGATCAACAGGATAGTTGCAAAAAAAGCCATCTTCAGCGCCGAACGCTGCGCCTCCTTGGGCAGAGCGGGCTTAATGAACGCGAACAGCTGGTGGATGACGAACGGTGCCGTCGCCAGCAGTCCGGCCGCCATCGTCACCTGGAAGACAAAGTTGAAGCCGCCGCCGACTGTCAGATAAATCAGCTGCTGGCCCTGGAGCGGTGCCAGGATAAAATCAAGCAGGTCGCGGCTATGGGCAAAGGCAAGGGCCGAAGTGCCCAAAAAGACAGCAGCAATCAGAGAGAAGCGCCAACGCAGCTCCTTGATGTGATCAGCGAACGTCGGCGCCGACATACTGCCTCCCTTTTGTTACCTTGTGTTTGTTATGCGTTGATTACGCTTCGTTCTTGGACTTGGCCGCAGGCTTGTCGTCAGAGACATCGTCCGACATGCCCTTGCGCAGTTCACGTGCAGAGGTGCCGATGCTGCGGGCCAGCTGTGGCAGTTTGGCCGCGCCGAACAGCAGGATAAGTATTGCCAAGATAATAATAAGTTCCGTTGCGCCAATGTTTGGCATATTGCTATTTCTCCCCAAGCTCTATAGTATTGTATATAAATAGTATAATGCTAATGGCTAGAGTGCAAGATAAAAACAGGCGATTACCATAAGGAAGCAACCGGGAAAACACGATGGGTAAAGTACTACTGCTGCACCTGACAAGCTTTGGCGCCACCTACAACTGTGGAGCCTACGGAGCTGGCGCATACGATAGCGATGGTGCTTGCACCCCTACCTCTCAGACGCCGCAAAGCCCGGTCACCGGCGTCGTCAACTCCGGTGCGCTTGGCGGTCTGGCCAACACCGGCTGGAATATACTGATTCCGGTCATCTTTGGCATGGCAGTCCTGTTTGCATCGCTCATCCTGCTGTTCAAACGACTGCGCCGGCGCCGGCTGCAGGCACAGCCCGATTACTCCTTCCTGCACCAGGAAGAGGAAGACCCGCCTCGTTAGTCCCGCTTCAGCAGCACCGTAAAGGCCTCGGCCGGAATATCCACCTTACCGAACCGCTTCATCCGCTTCTTGCCCTTGGCCTGCTTGGCCAGGACCTTTTTCTTACGGGAGACGTCGCCGCCGTACAGGCCGGTCGTGACGTCCTTGCGATAGGCGCTGAGGTCTTCACGCGCGATGAACTTGCCGCCGATAGCCGCCTGCAGCGCCACCTGGAAGTTTTGCCGCGGAATCACTTCTTTCAGCTTCTCGACGGTCGTACGGCCCAGGCTCTGCGCCTCGCTGCGGTGTGCCATGACGCTAAGGGCGTCCACCATATTGCCAGCTACATAAAAATCTACACGCACCAGGTCTTCAGCCCGATAGCCGGTCAGCTCATAGTTGAAACTGCCATACCCGCTGGTGGCGCTTTTGAGCTGGTCATAGAAGTTCGTCAGCACGTTGGCCAGCGGTGCGTCAAACTCGATGACCGCCAGGCCGTTACTGTCGTTGCCGCCTCCCCGTGCATCCACATAGCTGATATTGCTCTGCAGGCCGCGCCGGTTGACGATCAGCTGCACCACATTACCGACATACGGTTTGGGTACGACGATTTCGCCGCGGATCCACGGTTCGCGGATTTCGGCCACCTGCGAGACGTCCGGCAGTTCGGCGGCGCTCTGGATGTCCAAGTCGGTGCCATTACTCAACGTCACCTGATAATCAGTACTCGGGTTGGTGACGATCAGCTCAAGGTTATACTCGCGCTCCAGCCGCTCCCGCACGATATCCATGTGCAGCAAGCCGAGGAAACCGATGCGCACACCAAAGCCCAGCACCGGCGAGTTCTCCGGAGCGAACTGCAGCGCCGAATCACTCAGGCTCAGCTTCTCAACGGCATCCTTCAGTTCCTGATAGAACTCGTTGCTCTCAGGGAAGAAACCGGCGTAGACGAAGGGCTTTACTTCCTGGTAGCCCGGCAGGCTCTGACTGGCCGGCGCCTTGGCCAAAGTGACCGTATCACCGACGCGTGCCTCACGCGTGCTTTTGAGGTTGGTGACGATATAGCCGATCTCGCCCGTACCGATAGACTTCAGCGGCGTCATGCGTGGACTCAGCGCCCCCACCTCCAAGGCGATACCGCTTGCGCCGGTGGCGCACATCTTGATGGTATCGCTTTTGGAAATCGCGCCATCCACGGTGCGGACATACAGGATGACGCCGCGGTAATCATCATAATAACTATCAAATATCAGGGCGCGGGCCGCGTGGGCATCCTGGCCTTGCGGCGCCGGCACCCGGTCTACCACCGCGTCCAGCACCTCCGGTACGCCCATGCCGGTCTTGGCGCTGATCATCAGGATGTCTTCCTGCTTGCAACCCAGCAGACTGATGACCTCGCCGGAAACGCGCTCAACGTCCGCCGCCGGCAGATCGATCTTGTTAAGTACCGGAATGATGGTCAGGTCGGCCGCCATCGCCAGATAGACGTTGGCCAAGGTCTGGGCTTGGATGCCCTGGCTGGCGTCGACCACCAGGATAGCCCCTTCGCAGGCTTCCAGTGAGCGGCTTACTTCGTAGCTGAAATCGACGTGTCCGGGCGTATCAATCAGGTTCAGCTGGTACTGCTGCCCGTCGGCACGCTTGTAGTGCATGCGCACCGGTGCCAGCTTGATGGTAATGCCCTTTTCGCGCTCCAGATCCATCGAATCCAGCAGCTGCGCCTTCATATCACGCGCCTGCACCGTGCCGGTCACCTCCAACAGACGGTCAGCGAGCGTGCTCTTGCCGTGGTCAATATGGGCGATGATACAGAAATTTCGAATTGTTGATTGCATGTTACCTGCTCCCGTCGGCACTTTGGTATGAGCGGAAAATTGTCTTTTGCAGCTTGGCGATGATGGGCATTACCTCTGGCAGCCGCAGCAGCCAGCTGAACACTACGTACGAGCCAAAACTTACCAGCCCGATGATAGACAGCTTGGCTACCACCGCAAACAGCGTCCGGTCGTCTTTTGTAAAAGGAATTAGATATATCATAGCATAAGTAACAATATACGCAAGGCCGGTGGCCGCCACCATACGGGTCAGCCCGGCCCAGAACATGGCGCCCAGCAATCCCTTGAGACGGCGCTGCATGATGACGAACAGGACGATGACCTCCGTGGCCGCCACGATAGACTGCGCCAGCGCCAACCCGTAGACGCCCAGCGTGGTGTACTGATAGAACACCACCACCAACAGGATATTGAGCGCGATGACAAAGATAGAGATATAGAGCGGCGTCTTCGTATCCTGTTGCGCATAGAATGTCCGCGAGGCAATATGGAACACCGAGCGGAACAGGATGGCGATGGTCAGGATACCCAGCAGCGTCGCAATGACCAGCTCACCGTCCGAGCTGATGAGCGCCACGATATACCCACGACAGACAAAGGTGAACATCGCTACCGGCATAGCCAGCCAGATGATGACCCGCAGTACCGTCTGCAGCTCTTTCTTGAAAAGGTCGACCCGCCCTTCGGCCAGCCGCTCCGTCATCTTCGGGAAGAACGCCGTCGCAATGGCCACCCCGATGAGGTTGATCGGCATCATATGCAGGTTGAGCGCAAACTGATAGGCGGAGATAGCCCCCTGGCCGATGCGCGAGGCCACGTTGGTCTCTACCAGCGTCGTAAAGTAGTCGATACCCTGGTCAAATGAACGGGCTGGCAACAGCCCCAGCACCTGCTGGAAGCCCTTGTTCTTCCAAAAGATCAGCGGACGGTAATCAAACTTCATACCGATCATGCCAAAGCTGCTGACAATCAGCTGCATGATCGAGCCGAAGACCACACCCAGCGCCACCCCCATAATGCCGCCTTCCCAGACCGTCGTACCAAAGATGGTCAGCTCCTGCGTGAACACCAGGATGCCGGTGATGATGCCCAGGTTATAGATGACCGGCGCCAAGGTGAAAAAGAAGAACCGTCCTTGCGCCTGCTGCATACTGGCCAGCAAGCTGGAAATGGCGAACAGGAAGGGGTTGATGGCCACGATGCGCATCATGGCGATCGCCAGGTCGCGCACGTCATCCGGCAGACCCGGCGCCACCACGTAGCGGATGAGCGGCTCAGCAAAGACCATGATCAATACTGAGGCGATCAGTGTCACGATTGCCAGCAGGTTCAGCAGACTGGAACTCAGATCCCAGGCCGACTGTTTGTTGCCACTCGACAACCTGGCGTTGAACACTGGAATGAAGGTCACACTCAGCGCCCCGGACACCAGCACGAAGTACATGAAATCCGGAATGCGGAAAGCCGCCAGGTACGCATCCAGGTAGTTCGGCAGGTCTTCAAAGGCGCGGTTTAAGAACCGGTCGCGCAGCAGCCCCAGGATAGCCGCGATGAACGTCGAGCTTGCCAAAAGGCTGGCGGCGACCGTCAGGCTGAACTTCACGTTGGCTTTTTTAAGCAAGGACTGGGCGCGCGTCATATCTCGTTCGTAGTGTCTGGACTAAGCGTATAGCAAAGGGCGCCTAGTACAGCTTGGCAGCAGCAGGCAAATCTGCGCCCTTCAGGATAGTCTCCACCTCTTTACCGTCAATCGTTTCTTTTTTGATCAGTGCATGAGCAAGCTCATCGAGTTTCCTGGGGTTAGCCTTGATGACGGCTTCGGCACGCTTGGCGGCTTCGGTGATCAGGCCGGCGACCTCCTGGTCGATCAGGCGGGCGGTATCGTCACTGTATGGGCGCTCGTTCACCATGCGGTCAAACATCATGCCGCCGTTGTTCTCGTGGAATACCTGGTCGCGCAGTTCCTTGCCCATGCCCTGCTCAATTACCATGTCGCGGGCAATCTCGGTAGCTTTGCGCAGGTCACTGCCAGCGCCGGTGGTAATGCGCTCACTGCCATACTTGACCTTCTCGGCGATACGTCCGCCCAAGGCGCGGGCCAGTACGTCTTTGAATTCAATGATCGAGGTGTAGCTGCGATCCTCGGGAGGCAGGAACCAGGTGACACCACCGGTGCCGCCGCGCGGAATGATGGTGACCTTGTGGACTGGGTCGCTATCCGGCAATACGTGGCCGACAATGGCATGGCCGGCCTCATGATACGCAGTCAGTTCCTTCTCGGCGTCACTCATGATCTTGGTCTTGCGCTCCGGGCCGATAGCCACCTTCTCGAAGGCGTTGGTGACGTCTTCGTTGATAATGATCTTGCGGTTGTGGCGGGCGGCGATAATGGCAGCCTCGTTGGCGATGTTGGCCAGGTCGGCACCGCTGGAACCGGCCGTCTTGGCCGCCAGGGCATCGATGTCCACTGATTCATCAACCGGCTTGTCCTTCATGTGGACCTTCAGGATGGCTTCACGGTCCTTCCGCTCTGGCAGGCCGATGGAAACACGGCGGTCAAAACGGCCGGGGCGCAGCAACGCGGGGTCAAGTACATCCATGCGGTTGGTAGCAGCCAGCACGATGACGTTGGTATCCTGCTCAAAACCGTCCATCTCCACCAGGATCTGGTTCAGGGTCTGCTCGCGTTCGTCGTGCCCACCTCCCATACCGGAACCGCGGCGGCGGCCGACGGCATCGATCTCATCGATGAAGATGATGCACGGCGCATTCTTCTTAGCCTTGGCAAACAGGTCGCGCACACGGCTGGCACCGACACCGACGAACATCTCGACGAATTCCGAACCGGAGATGCTGAAGAATGGCACGCCGGCCTCACCGGCCACGGCGCGGGCCAGCATGGTCTTACCGGTACCGGGAGGACCCACCAGCAGCACGCCCTTTGGAATTTTAGCGCCGACATCCTGGAACTTCTTAGGATGCTTGAGGAAGTCGACGACCTCGGTCAGGTCCTGCTTGGCTTCGCCGTTGCCGGCGATGTCGGCAAAGACCACCTTCTTCTTGTCATTGCCGTATAGACGGGCGCGGCTCTTACCAAACCCAAGTGCCTGGTTGCTCTGGCCCTGGGCCTGGCGGAACATGAAGAAGAAGACACCAGCGATCAGCAGGGTAGCAAAGCCGATGGTGGCAAAGTTGAGAAGCACGGAGTTGTCGGTCGGCTCCTTGCCGACGTACTGGACCTTGGTGATGTCCAGACCCAGGTCGACCAGGTTGGTGTATGGTGGCACGACCGCCTTTTCGGTGGCCTCATTCTTGCCTTGCGGCGTAATCAGCAGGTTGTTCCCCTGCTGCTCGATAGTCTTGATATCGCCGCTGTTGGCGCGGGAGATGATGTCGCTCAGCGGCTTTTCCTGCAGGGAAGGACCCTGGAAGGCGGCCCAGATGGTCAGACCGATGACAACGATGACCGCCCAGAAGACGACGCCCTTTACGATTCCACTCATTCGATTGTTGCTCGGACGTTTGACTGCCATATCTGTATACCTCTTCCGTTTCTCGCTAATGATATTCAAGCGTTTCCTTGATAGGACACTGGCCGCCTTCCGGTCTGTTGCAGGCTAATCGACGGGTCAGTTTCTTGCTATATAGTACCAGCTTTATCAGGCTGCCACAACCAATCCCTCCCTGTTGGCCCTGAGGAACTGCCGGCCGTTCAAGGAGAAGCGCTTACCAGTCGCAGCGGCGCGCCCAAAGGCCAGCGCCCGGGCCAGCTGCGGCCGTGTCTGCGGGGCGCCGGCCAGCTGCAGGAAGCGGCGCAGGCATTCGGCCGCCACCACATCGTCAAGCTCAAGAAAGCGGCGTGGCAACACCGTCATGTCAGCAGGCACCAGCTCTGCCAGCAAAGCCTCGATCTCACGGCACACCGCCACCTGGTCCGCATGCAGCCGGGTCAGCTGCCTGGCCAGGTCCGGCTGCCGCCGCTCCAGTGCCGGCAACCGGCGGCGCAGCGTATTGCGCAGGTAGTCGTGACTGTGGTTCGTGCTATCCTCGCACCATTCCAGGCCATGCCGCATGGCATACTCGTACACTGCCGTCTTGCGCACTGATAGCAGTGGCCGCCACACACCCGGCCGGCTCCGCAGCGAACACAGACCGCGCCAACCGGTACCCCGCACCAGGTTGATAGCGATGGTCTCCACCACATCATCAGCATGGTGAGCCGTGATGATACCATCAGCCCCATGCGCCGCCCCCACGCTTGCAAAAAAGGCATAGCGCGCCCGGCGGCCGGCCTCCTCGCTCAGATGTGACACGTCAGGCAGGTCGCGCTGCTCATACCGGGCCCCGTACCGCTGCGCCAGCCCGGCCACGAACCGCCCGTCCGCCGCGGCGTCGTCACGCAGACCATGGTTAATGTGTGCCACGATAAGCTGCGGGCCGCCAAGCTGCCGCCACAGCAGATCCAGCAGCACCACCGAATCAACGCCGCCCGACACGCCGACCACATAGATACCTTGCTGCGGCACCAACCGTTTCTCATCTAATCCATCCATAAAATACTGCCAACTACTATACAATAGAGGAATAATGAACATGTACGTCATCCGGCATGGCCAAAGCGTGGCCAATGCCGAACGGGTCATCGCCGGGCAGCACGAAAGCCCTTTGAGTGAGCTGGGTGTCGTCGAGGCGCAGCGCGCCGGACAGCAAGCCCAGGCCTATCACTTCGATGCCATCATCAGCTCGCCGATGGGCCGCGCCGTCCAGACCGCCACCATCATCGCCGAGACAATCGGCCATCCGGCAGAATCAATCATCGTCATGGAAGAGCTGCGCGAGCGTTTTCTTGGCGACATTGAGACCAAACACTACGACGAGACCATCTACGGCAACGGCAACGCCGAACTGGCCGAAGACGTCCCCAATATCGAGCCGCTGGCCCACCTGGCCGAACGGCTGCACACCGCCCTGGAGCGCATACTGGAGCTGCCGGCACAGAACGTGCTGATCGTCTGTCATAACGGCACCGGCCGCATGCTGCAGCTGCTGGTGCGCGGCGGCAATCTGGCAGATTTTTACGAGCAGCCGCGCATGGAGAATGCCACCATCTACCCCCTTGCTGCCATCGGTGCGCCCGTCAGCGAATAAATTCATGTACACCAAGCAATGAATGTTGTATAGTAGGCAAGTTAGTGTTCCGACGAGAAGGTGATTCCGTGTCCGCCCCTACCCATATCCGCCGTATCGGTCCCCGGGAGCAACGCCAACGAGAACTCGAAGACCTCCATCGGGCGTACGCCGCCTGTGCAGAGAACGTGTTGCAACGCGTTGCCGCCTGGATCCGCGCCCAGGACAAGCCGGCCATGCTCGTGCAGTGCCCCAGCCCACAGGACTGGCGCGCCGCATCACGCAACCACGGACGGCACCCCGCCCCACCGGGCAGGCGCGTCCTGCTGCCGATGCCGGAGGCTGCGCGCACCGCCGCCTACTTCCTCTGGCCGGTCAACCACCACACCATGACGCCCGAAGGCGCGCTGAAAGCCGTTTTCGAGCAGGCCAAGCGCCGCGTTGTCAGAGTGGGCTTTCCCGCCCGCGCCGCCGGTTGACAGCTGCAAGCACACTAGCACTCCCCCCGGACCGATGCAGAGCAGGGATCTGCATCGGTCCGGGGTTTCCCGTTTCCGACATCTTTCGGCCGCTCTCAGGCTGTACCCTGCCCGCCGTACGGCATGATACTCACCTTCTCCGGCTGCCGCAGCACGAAACTGCGCAGAATCTTGTACGTATCCATATCAAACAGCCTCTTGACCGATTCGATCACCGGCCCGCCCTTGCCAAAGCTCACCCGCCCGATGACACACCACTGATCCACCAGTATGCCCGTTACCGCCGGCTTCTCGCCGTTCTCAGAAATAATCACCGCGCTCTCAAACGGCCAGCCCTCCAGCTTGCTGCGCGCCACCGCATCATCGACCCGGGCGTTATAGCGCTCCGGCTCTTCCTTCCGTACGCAGGCGCCGTTACAGCGTCCAAGATGATAGTTGAAACAGGCGCCTTTCCCCTTTTCAAGTCCCAACAATTTCGAGCATAGGCCGTACGTCTTCTGATGCCGCAGCAGCGCTTCTTTGGCCTTCATCCGGTTGGCATACACGCCATAGACGTTCGAAAAATCCTCCATCTCCGCCAGATTGACCGTCGTCGGCCCGATGGCTACATACCCTTCCGGCGTCATCGATTTCTCCAGTATCACCTGCTGCCGCGACCGCCGCAGCTTCTGGTTATACAGTGGCAGCATCTCCTTCACCATCTGCGACTCCAGCAGCAAAGCCTCCATCTCCCCGGCCGTCTTGACCACCCGCAGCCCATGCGCTTGCTGCGAAATCTTCATCTCCTTGGTCACCTTGGTACTGTCCGAAAAGTGCGATTTCACCCGCTCCCGCAGCTTAATGCTCTTGCCGATATAAATCGGCTGTCCCGCCTCATCCTCAAAGATGTACACGCCCGGGGAGTTATCGAGGCTCTCCACCCGGGCCGCGTCTAAATTTGGCGGCAACGTCTGGGTCTTCATCTGTTTTTTGACGGCCTCGGCAAAGAGTTCAGGCCCGTGCTCGGTGTGGGCCAGCTGGCAGAATTCCCACAGCACCTTGGCGTCGTCATACGCCCGGTGCCGCGCCGCCACCTGCAGCTGGTGCCGCCGGATGATATTCTCCAGGCTATGGCTTTTTTCGCCGGCATACAACGCCCGCGACAGCCGCACCGTGCAGAGCAGCCGCGGATTGAAACGATCACCGCACAGCTCCAGCTGATGTTTGACGAACGACAGATCAAAACGCACATTATGGGCCGCAAAAACAGACCCGCTCATGATGGCGCGCAGCTCGCCGGCAATATCCTCGAAGGCCGGCGCATCCGCCACATCCTCCGTCCTGATCCCCGTGATATTGGTGATGAAATACGGCACCGCCGTCCCCGGATTCACTAAAGAATGGAACTCTTCCACCACCCGGTCATCCTCAACCCGAAAAGCCGCCACCTCCAGTATCGAACTGTTGCGATGACTCCCTCCCGTGGTCTCGATGTCGATGAAAGTAATCGGTTGCGAGAAAATACTCATGTACCCATATTTTACCGCTTATGTTAGGAATTGGCAAAAATGTGGCATAACCGCTGACGTGGCAGTACATAAGCAAAACACCCGCCAGATCGACGGGTGTTGCTGCTGAGACCGGAATGACCGGACCCTAGGCGCCGTGTTTCTTCACGAAGGTCAGCGCGTAGCCCTTGCGGCCGGCGCGACCGGCGCGTCCCACGCGGTGCGTGTAATCATCGTAGTTGTTAGGAATCGAGTAGTTGATGACGTGCGTGATGTCACTGACATCGATGCCGCGGGCAGCCACGTCAGTTGCCACCAGCGTATCAACTTTATTGTCCTTGAAGGCATCGAGGGCACGCTGGCGCTGGCCCTGGCTCTTGCCGCCGTGGATGGCTTCGGTCTTGAAACCGCGCTGGTTGAGGGCCTTGCTCAGGCGCTCGGCGCCATACTTGGTTTCGTGGAAGATCAGCGTCTTGACGACGTTTTCGTCAATCAGCACATCGTGCAGCTTGTCGAGCTTCTCGTCGTCGGCGCCATAGTGGATGACGTCCTGGTCGACGTTGTCGCTGGTGTGGCCGGTCTTAACTGAGACGGTGACATGACCAGGCATGAAGGTGGAGATAAGGCTCTCAACCTTGGGATCCATGGTGGCCGAGAAGAACAGTGATTGCTTCTCTTCGGCCGTCTCACCCAGCAAAAAGCGGATGTCGTTGATGAAGCCCATATCAACCATGCGATCTACCTCGTCAAGCACGACGATGTTGTAGATGGACAGGTCGATGGTGCCCTGCTGGACGTGGTCCTTCAGGCGGCCAGGCGTGCCGATGATGACATTAGGATTGCCGCGCAGTTCGCGGATCTGCTTGCCCATGGCGGTACCGCCGATGACCAGCGCACCGAACAGGCCGCTGCCGCGGGCAAAGGCGCGCAGCTCTTCTTCGATCTGTGCAGCCAGCTCGCGGGTCGGTGCCATGATGAGCGCCCGGCGCGATTTGTCAGCCATAATGGCGTTCAGCAGCGGGATGGCAAAGGCAGCCGTCTTACCGGTGCCGGTGTTGGCGATGCCAAGCACGTCCTTGCCTTCCAAAGCGTGGGGAATCGCCTGGTCCTGGATTGGGGATGGTGCAGTGAATCCCTTGGCGGCGATGTTGCGCTTCAGCAGGTCGTTGATGACAAAGTCGTTGAAGGTGTGGGTCGGTTCGTAAGCCGCTACTTCGACGTGTTGGGCCGCCTTGACGAAGCGGGCCGGGTCAAGCTGCTGCTTGGCCAGGTTCTTCTTGCGGCCGCCGCCAAAGCCGCTGCCGGCACGACGGCCGCCAAAAGCCGAGCTACGGCCGTTCTGGAAACTTGCGGCACGCCGGGGGCGTGACGAATGATATGTTTGAGGCATAAAAAATGAATCCTTTTCTTCGTGATTAGTGATGCCGATTGTTCAATGAACATCAGGCGACACTGCACGAAAGCCGGATTCATCAAAACAATACTTCCATTGTAGCATAAAATACATATTTGGTCAATACGTTGGCACCGAACAGGGGAAATCGTGCCGGACGGCACCTGCACTAGGGAGCAAGAGCAGGTGCCGTCCGGAGAGGACGAAGTGCGTCAGTTGACTGGCGCCGATGCCGCACCAAGCGGCTGTTCGTCCGTGGTGACGCCAGGAGCGGCGACCCGATGGGCCGTCCGTTCTTCTTCCCTGATGCGCGCTGCCTGCGCCAGAATCCCCGGCAGGGCCTCCGCCAGCAGCCGGAGCGCCGGCCAGTTGCGGATCAGCGCCCGGAGCGAGTTGGCCCCGATGCCGACCTGGCCCAGATGGGTGAGCAGTCGGAACAGCTCGGCGGCCGACATGGTTATCGGCCGGTTCTCGGCCGTGACATTGCTGCGCGCAGACATGCAGGACTCCTTTGGAATCGTCACCGGCTCCGTCCTTGTGTCGGGCGGAGTTGCCCTATAGTAAACGAAGTTCGCGGTCTTGCCAACATGTATCCGTCATAGCCTGGGAGATTGCTTCCACAGCCGGGCGTATTCGGCGGCGCCGGCGGGATTGACGCCCGCGGGATAAATGATGAATCCCGGTGCCATCAGGTTGAAATACGTCTCGTAGGCCAGGTCGCTGGCGTGTTCGGCAAAGAAACCGTACATCGCTTGCATGAAGTACGGATTGTCAGTACCGCCGCCCGTGCCGTTATTAAGCCCCCACTCCGGCACCGAAAACTTTTTACCATGGGCCTTGGCAAAGGCCAGCCAAGCGCCAAGGCCGCGGGGGCCGCCGTTCTGCTGGCTCATGAAATCGGCATCCCAGGCGGCTTTATCGGGGTAGGCCGGCCAGTTATCGTAAAAATCGACGCCGATAATGTCGACGACGTCGTCGCCAGGGTAGGCTTCGGCCACGGAGCGCGCCATCTTGCTCTCCTTGTTCATATTCCAGTCAATCCTGACGCCGGGGGCCGTGGAGCGGATGGCTGCCACCTGGCGCCGGAAGCAGGCCTTATAATTCTCGACGTCGTCGCGGATGGACCAGGCGTACCAATCGCCGTTGGCTTCCCAGCCGAGGCGGATGATGGCGTTGCCGCGGTTGATCCTGGTGAGGTTGGTGCCGTACGTCTTGAAGTATTGATCATAAGCGCCAGTGGCACATTGGGCGAAACTGGCGGTTTCCTGCTCTGGTAGCATGGCCGCACCGATCCAGATCTGCTCGTATCCGGCCAGTGCGCTGACCGCGCCGTAGATATCGGGGTTGCTGATGATGGCCCAGGTCTCACGGTTAGGCCAGGTACCGGAGTTATCGAGCAGGCGGCCGCGCCAGGTGGCGAAATCGGCCAGCGCTTCTGAGGTGGCGCCGGATGACCAGGCACCCTGTGCCGTCGGTGGTGGCTGCACAGCCGGATCGCCGAAGGACAAGGCGGCACTTCCGGAAGCGGCAGCATCAGCAACCACCCGTGCACCGACCGATGGCGGCCCGCCCGCTTCAGCCTCCCGCGCAACCGTCGCACCGGCCGCCTGCGTCACTGCATACGAAAAGGCGGCGAAGGCAACGATCAGGCTGACACTGATAGCGTTGTAGGCGTGATGCCGCGAGGCGGAGCCGCGTTTTGAAAGGGATGGTTCCATGACGGATTGTTTGTTTCACACTGAAAGCTATGCTTATTTAAGCATAGCCCTTGTGAAATGTATATCGTCCGCCCATGCAGATTAATAGCGGCGCAGTATGCCGCCGACACCCCGCACGCGCTGTATCAGCCGGCGGGCAGCCTGCCCCGGGCGCAGGGCCGTTTTGTCCTGAGCGGCAGTGGCAGTGCCTTCGATGATCGAGGCAAAGACCGCCTCGTAATGGTCGGCCATGATCGCGGCCGAGAAGCGCTCTACCACATGGCGGTGGCAATCTTCGGGACGGATGGTATCAAGCCGGTCGACGGCTGCCGCCATATCACTGAGCGTGTCCACGACAAAGCCGGTCTTACCGTGCTCCACTACCTCTGGCACCGAGCCGCGGCGCAAGGCCAGCACCGGCGTGCCGCAGGCCATCGCTTCGGCCATGGCCAAGCCGAATGGCTCCTCCCACTGAACGGGCATCATGAAAGCCTTGGCCTTCTGGTAATAGCGCACTACCTGCTCTTGGGCGACAAAACCGAGAAAGAGAATCTTTTCATTCAGTTGCGGCCGAATATGTTGTTCAAAATACCCTTGGTGCTCCGGGGGTACGCGACCGATGATATAGAGCTGACGGTCGGTCATCTGCGCCACCTGGATCGCCTCTTTGACGCCCTTTTCCGGCACGATACGGCCAGCGAACAACAGGTATTCGTCATGCGCTTCCTCGCTGTAGGTGAAACGGTCCAGATCGATGCCGTTATAGACAGTGGCGGCATATGGCAGGTCGGGTGCGGACTGGCGTTGATTCTCGGAAATTGAAATAAAGTACTGGTTGGGAGTCTGGTATGTCTCGAGCATCTCGCGCATCCAGGGCGAAATTGGATCGTGCAGCGTGTACGCTACCTTCACATCCGGATATTGATGTACAAAAGGCAACGCCATTTCAAAGTGGTGAAAATGCAGCAGGTCG
The DNA here is from genome assembly GCA_016789455.1 of Candidatus Saccharibacteria bacterium. Lineage (NCBI taxonomy): Bacteria > Candidatus Saccharimonadota > Candidatus Saccharimonadota bacterium. The sequence continues at coordinate 131,091 of JAEUQU010000001.1, forward strand.
TATTCGCCGCGGCTGGCGCGCTCGAACATTTCGCGCACAAAAATAGAGTCCCACAGACCCGGAGCGTTGTGGGCCAATGCTTCGCTGTCGCCAAGCATAGCCTCAAATTCATCATAATCTTTTACGCGCGCCCGCTGGTTCAGCGTTACCACGCTGCTGGCGCGAAGGTGGGTGCCGATCGGGCCATAATAATCCACCGTGTGGCCGCGTTGCACCAACTGCTCGGTGATGGCGACCGCCAGGTCGATAGGCGCGTAAATCATGCTTTCCGGACGCGGTGCCGGAATATAACCGCGCACGATAGTGGCTATTTTCATTGCCTCTTCTGATTCTCCTGTTCAAAGTCAGTCCGCCGCTCTGCATGCACTATCACGTGCAAGGCCAGAAGCAAACCTAACAATTGATTATACCACAACTTATCCACAGGTGCTGTGGGCCGGAGTTGCTTTAAGCTACGCCTCCGGCCTGCATGCTATGCTAATTTCCGTATGCGAGAAAGGATACCCATCGGCTCACTGCGCTACGATATCTGGCGGAAATACCGCTATTTCCTGGCTCTGACAGTATTTCTCGCGGCCGGCTTTTATATGGCCGGGGCGGTCTTTTCCCTGCCATTGCCAGAAGTGCACAACGTCACCGGCAATGACATCTCATTTCCACAGTGCGGCAAAGATTTCCCTAAAGGCCAGGCCTTTGGCGTCGTCGGCGTCAACGGCGGCGTCGCCACCCGCACTAACCCCTGCCTGAGCGAGCAGCTGCGCTGGGCGGCGGGCTCCAGTGGCATCGGCGTCGGACAGTTGCGCGTCCAGTTATATGTGAATACCGGCAATCCGTACGATCCGACAGCGCCAAGCTGGCCTCGCGACCATGTCGATCCCTTGGGGAATCCGACCCGCAATCCACACGGCCGCTGCGACGGCACCGCCAGCCACGCTTGTGCCTGGCAGTACGGCTGGAACCGGTCGGTCGAGGCAGTGCACTTCCGCTTCAAGCCGGCCGCACGCGCGGCACACATGGTGCAGAACCCGCGCACCTACCGCTGGTGGCTGGATGTAGAGACTATGAACAGCTGGCAGGAAGGCTCACCAGAGGCCCTGGCCAGCAACCGGGCCGTACTGGAAGCGATGGCGGCGTTTTATCAGTACAACAAGCTGCACCTGGGCATCTATTCCACTTCGTACCAGCTGGGCAAAATCGTCGGCGAGCTGCCGTCGGACAGCCGCCTGCACGGCATCGATACCTGGCTGGCCGGCGGCGAGGACGCCGAATACGCCGCCACTAAATGCAACGACCCGCCCCTTACACGCGGCGGGCGGGTCGTTATGGTGCAGTACATCCGCGACAACTTCGACTTCAACTACTCCTGTCTGTAACTACTCTTTTTCGAGGATACGCTTGGTCTCTACCTTATACAGCTCCACGTTGGGCTGGTCAAAACTGTTGACGTTCATCAGGTGGCCCAGATACATCATTTCCAGCATCTTGAACTGCAGGTAGGCGCCGAGGGTGCGCTCGTCAATCCGCTCCAGCATGACGGTCATGTTGGGCAGGGCGGCGTTATCGTAGGCGATCTTGGTGCCATGGTAGATGGCCTGCATGATGTCGCTGACACGGCGGCCCTGGATGATCGGCACCAGGCCCGGGAAGACGCGGTCGGCCTCACGCGGGATGGCGATGTCGTCACTCTCTCTGGTGTAGACAAACGTGGTAATCTTGTCCTTCGGCCCGCCCAGGTACAGCTGTCCCACAGAGTGCAGATCAGTCGAACCCAGCGACACCGTCGGGGTGATGCCGGCAAAGATGGTCTCACCTTCCAGCGACTGCTCTTTGCCGACGCTCTCACCCATCAGCTGCCGGTACCACTTGCCCAGTGATTCCAGTTGCGGGTTAAAGAAGAAATTGTCGTTGATGACCGCTGACTGTGCGTGATAATAGCCGATGACCGCCGCCGACTGCGCCGCCAGGTTGTCGCCATCCTGCTTCAGACAGTCGTCGCGCAGTTGCTGGGCTCCCTCGCGCAGGGCCACGATGTCACAGCCGATGGTCGCCAGTGGGAACAGCCCCACGGCCGACAGCACCGAGTAGCGCCCGCCCACCGTCGCCGGCAGGGCCAGCCGGTCGATACCGAGCTCGCCAGCCTGGTTCCACAGTGCCGACCCTTCGTCGGTGATGGCAACGACGCGCGACACCAGGGTGGACAGGTCGCCGAACCGCCCCTTCAGCGTCTGCATGATCACCTCGAAGTTGGCCAGCGTCTCCGTGGTGCCACCGGACTTGCTGATGACGCTGACAATCAGCTCTTCGGGTTTCTCCAGCTGGGCCGCCAGCGCGGTGAAGGCCCGCAGCCATTCCGGACTGGTCGTTTCGGCGAAGAGCAGTTTGGGCATACGCTCCGGACGCAGGCCGTCGGCGTAGCCGTACAGCGCGTCATAGACCGCCTTGGTACCAAGGTTAGAGCCACCGATGCCGACGACGATATGGTATTTCAACGCATCATTGCGCAGCGCATGGGCCGTCTGCATGACGTGCTCCAGCAGCGCCTCGTCGCTTGGCAGCACCGCCGAACTCTCCGCAGCATCATAGACGCCACTGCCGATGACGCTGCGCAGCCGGTCGCTGTAGTCCTCGGTCGCTGCCAGCAGCTGCCTGAAATCTTCGTCGCTGTTCAGCTGTGGGTCGTACTGTAATGTAAGCATTCTCTTGTCTCCTTGCGTTATCGTCATTGCCTTAGTGTCTTACGCCGCGCTATCGCCAGCTGGCACCAGCCTTTTCGGCCAGCTCGTCGGCCGCCGCCGGCCCCCAGCTGCCGCCCGTATAAAACTGCAGGCCGGTGCCGTCCTGACCCCAGCGCTGCACTACCGCCTCGATTATCCGCCAGCTGGCCAGTACTTCATCGGCACTGGCAAACAGCGTCTTGTCGCCGCGCAGCGCGTCCAGCAGTACCCGCTCATAGGCATCAGGATGGCCGCCCGGCGTGTCAAACGAGCGGTGATAGGAAAAGTCCATATGCACCGGCTCCACCGCGTCACTCAGACCCGGCTTCTTGGCCAGCAGCTGCAGGCCGATGCCCTCGCCCGGCTGGATGCGGATGGTCAGGATGTTGTCATCTGTCAGGTGGCTTTCATCGGTGAAGTCGATGCGGATGTCAATCGTCTTCTCGGCCAGGGCCTTGCCGGTCCGCAGCAGTACCGGCACGCCGCGCCAGGCCTCAGTATCGATGGAGAGGCGCAAGGCGGCGTACGTCTCGACGGTGCTGGTAGGATTGCCGGTTTCGTCGCGGTATGTGTCGTACTGGCCGCGCACGGCCTGCTCCGGCACGTCATCGGCGCTAATCGGCTGAATCGCCTCCAGCAATTCCAGCTTACGGGCATGGATGGCCTCCGAAGACAGGCTTTCCGGCTCGGCCATCGTCACCAGCGCCAGCAGTTGCAACACATGGCTCTGGATAAGGTCGCGCAGGGCGCCGGTCTGTTCATAAAAATCAGTGCGCCCCTCAATACCGATAGCTTCGGCAGCCGTCACCACTATCGATTTGACCGTCCCGGCATGCCAGGCCGTCCTGAACAGCGGGTTGCGGAAGCGGAAGGTCAGGATGTTCTGGGCCGTCTCTTTGGCCAGGTAGTGGTCGACACGGTAAATCTGCTCCTCGGTAAAATGCGTTGCCAGGTCGGCGATCAACTGCCGGGCAGAGGCCAGGTCGTAGCCAAAGGGCTTTTCTATCAGCAGGCGGGATTCGGCCGCCTCATCATGGCGGCAGCCGCGCTGCAGGCCGCTTTCGCCCAGGCGCAGCGCCATCTGTGAGAACTGTTGGGCCGGTACCGAGAGATAGAACAGGCGCGCCATACAGACGCCAGCTGCGTCTTCGGCGGTATCCAGCCGGTTGCGCAATCCCTGGTAATCCGCGCCGTTCATCATATCCATGGTAACGATTTCCGTCCGGGCCCGCAGCCGCTCCAGCAGCGCCGGCTCGGCTTTCTCGCCCAACGTCTGTGCCAGTTTTTCAAAGACCGTCTCCACCTGCAGCTGGCGCCGGGTGGTGCCGATCAGCCGGAAGGTCTCCGGCAACAACTGGTACTTCTCCAGATAATACAGGGCGGGCAGCAATTTGCGGTTGGCCAGGTCGCCAGTGATACCAAAGATTACCAGGCTGGCCGGCGGCAATGTCGGCGCGGCATTAAGCATGTGGATTCTCCTTATTGATGGCATTGATGGCATGCCCGCCAAAACCGTTCCTGGTCGCAGCCAGCAGTTTGGTGCCGTAATTGACGCCGCCCTGGCGTGAGGCCAGCCGCACCGCCAGTGAGGCCGCCAATACCGGCGTCTCGATAGCCTGGGCCATGGCTGTCTCTACCGTCCAGCGCCCCTCGCCGGACTCCGCCACGAAGCCGTCGATGCCCTGCAGCTCGGGGTTCTGCTTCAGCACGGCCGCGATGATCGCATTCAGCCCGCTCTGCACGATACTGCCGTGTTGCCACAGTTCCGCCACTGCTGCCACATCCACCTCCGGGTAGTCTTTACCCTCCTTGAGCAGCCGGAACCCTTCGGCATAGGCCTGCATCAGCCCGTATTCGATGCCGTTATGGACCATTTTGACGTAGTGGCCGGCACCGCTGGGACCGACATGGCCATAGCCACCGGGCTGCGACAGGGCTTGCAAAAGCGGCTCAATCTGTTCATACGCAGCCCTTTCGCCGCCTGCCATAGTGCAATAGCCATTATCAAGTCCTAGTACACCACCGCTAGTGCCAACATCTACCAGTGGCACACCATAGGTAGCGCACCGCTCGGCGTGACGGCGAGTATCACGAAAATCGGAGTTGCCGCCATCAATGATGATGCTGCCCGGCTGCAACGTCGGCAGCAGCCGCTCCAGCTCATCGGTCACGCGGGAGGCTGGAATCATCAGCCAGATGACCGCTGGTACTGGCAGCAGGGCGGCCAGCTCAGTGGAATCGCCGGCAGCAGTAGCACCATAGGACACGGCCGTATCGATATTTTCCTGGTGATGGTCGGTCACTACCACCTCATGCCCGGCCGCGAGCAGCCGCCGCACCATCGGCAGCCCCATCTTGCCCAGACCCACGAATCCTATTTTCATGCCGCTTCCTCACTCCGCTCCGTCTGATCGGTGAAAATGACTACCCGCCCGGCCGCCTTCAGCGCCTGTGCCGGCTGCTGTTCCACCGTCAGCTCCTCATGGAACTCCTGTAGCGCGGGCAACTTTTCTTCGCCTACCGCGTAGGCCACCGCCAGGTCCAGCTTGGCAATCGCAGGCGCGGTGATGGTGATGCGCTGGTAATCCGGCCCCTGGAAGCCCGCCACCAGCCGTTCACTCTGCAGCGCTTCGCTGCCAGGCAGCAACCCGGCGGTATGGCCGTCGGCACCGATGCCGAACAGCCCGACGCTGAACTCTGACTCGCGCAGCGCCACCTCGACCATCTGGCTGTACTTTTCAATTATCGTTGCAAAATCGTCATCGCCAAGCATCGGATAACAGACGAACTTTTCCGCCATGAAACCGGCTTCGCGCAGCTTACGCCAATTGGCATCGGGGTGGTCCGGCAGCCCATAGCGCTCGTCCACCTGCAGCACCAGCAGCTTCTGTGAGGCGGGCAGGCGCGTCGATGCCCTGGCCGCCAGCGTTGCCGCCGAGCCGCCGGATACGAACCATACTACCCGCTTGCCTGCCGCAAGCGCTCCTCCGATTTCTCCAACCAGCCGGTCTACAGCCAGTTTTGCCGGCGTGACGGCAACGAATTCAATCCTGTCGATGGCAGTCCCCTCCATATTCCTCCCCATTATAGTGCGGGGCGGCAGGAGACACCACTGCTCACGCTTACTTTTGGCTGCACAGCTGGGCTAAGTTGCCGTGATAGGCCATGGGTGCGGCCGCCTCGGAACAGATCTTAGGTGGAGCAGCCACCGCACTCCGGGCCTGTTTCTGCTGGCCGAACAGGCGGGCACCAAAAGCGCCCCACGGACTATCCGCCTCTGCCGAATCAGTCACTACTTCAAACTCGCCCCACTGCAGCTCGGCAGCCTTGGCCAGTTCGTTGTAGGCCTGCTCGCGGCTGGCAACGCCATCGATAAGCTTGCGGCGCAGCGCGCCTTCCTCGCCGTACAGATGCGCGCCGATGCCGTTCCTGATTTCGTCCTCGCTTATCTTGCGCCCCTCGGCGACATGCTTCACAAACAGATTGTAGTTATCGTTGACGCTTTCCTGAAAAATCGATAGCTCCTTCTCGCTCAGACGGCGGAAGGGGTTGCCGGCGTCCTTGCCCTCGCCCGCGGTAATATACATCTCCTCGATGCCGCCCTGCGTCACCACGCCGCCGCCCAGCAGGCCGCCATCGATGGCAGTCGGGTTGTTGTAGTACGTGAACGGCCCGAAGATGACGCCGATGCTGCCGATACCGGTGCCGGCATCCGCCAGTATCTTATCCGTGCCAGCCGCCGCCCAGTAGGCACCAGAGGCGGCATACCCTTGTACGTGCGCATAGACCGGGTTGCCGGTGCGGTCGCGGTACTGCTTGATGCCATCGCTGATGGCCTTTGAGCCGAAGATAGTGCCGCCAGGCGAATCGATTTCCAGGATGACACCGTCATAACCCTCATTGACCGCTTCCAGCAGGCGGGCTTTGACATCGTAGCCATACACGGCTTCCGGCGCACCAAAGAGCGAGCCCAGGCTGTCTGACGGGTCGCTCGACCCCTCGATGGGACCCTTGAGCTTGATGGACAGCAACTGATGGGACGCTCCAGGCTCGCCATAAACAGAGTTGAGATAGCCCCCACCGGCAGCACCCGCCCCGCCCGCCGCCATGGCCCCCAGGATGATGAAGCCGATGATCATGCCGAAGAAGGCCAGTCCGGACCAGAAGCTGATGGCCAGCGTGGCCACCGATGAGACCACCGCCGTGCTTGAAGCCAACTTGAGCTGCTTGATGAAAAAGGATTCGTGCTTGTGGGGCTGCGGTTGCGGCACTGCGGGCGGGTGGGGCTGTGACTGTGTGCGTTCGCCCGTCTGCCTGCCGGCATGTCCGCCGCGTCCGTTTATTGGTGAGTCCATGGCTGTTCCCCTATCTTTTTTGTTGCGTCGATGTTTCCCCTCATTATATACTAGCCGGCTGATTTTGCGCACTGGCGTCAGTGCCGCGCTTGGAGTACACTCGAAGTGAAACAGTCATGAAAACAAATATCCACCGCCCCGCCGGCCCCCGCACCATCATCCTGCTGATCATCTTTGTGGCGCTCGCCATCGCTGCCGCCCTGCTGTATACGCTGCAGGCAAGCGCCCAAGCCCGTGAGCGCGATGCCAAGCGTCTCAGCGACCTGAAGGTCATGCGCGGCGTCGTCGAACGCTACAATGATATCAACGGCAGCTATCCCTTGCCCTCCAACGGCAGCGGCACCTGGTCCGGCCACTGCCCGGATTATGGCGACAACGACGAGTTCATTACGAAAGTAGCGCCCGACTACATCGTCGAGCTGCCCAAAGACCCGCGCTTCGACACCGGCAGCCAGTGCTACCTCTATAATTCCAATGGCACCGACTACATGATAGTGGCCAACCGGGCCATGGAAAGCGCCTGCGGCAGTGACCTCGGCGACCCTTGCAACAGCGACGAGCTGCAGGCCTTCGACCGCCCCAACGACCACAGCCCCAGCGCCGCAGTGTACAGCCCCGGTGCCCGCGACTGGTAGTAATTTTTACCCATTTGCTTTGCAATAACGAGCTATAGATTTTATAGTTACAAGTGTCAGCAGTTCCTCTGCAGAACGGATGATGGATTGATGAGCTACACCTCGTCAGACGTCCACTACGGCACGAAGATCAACAAGGCGGCCTGCCTGGGTGGCGCCCGGACCGATGCCATGTTCGACGTCGCCGCCGAGCGGTTGCTCGAACTGGCCGGCTGGACCGTCGACGGCCTCGACCGCTTGGCCTGCCCGACAGACGCCAACGAATGGGACGTCATGGGCATGGTCGAGCACCAGCGCCGCCGCCGACAGGTCACCAACTTTCCCAACAGCTCCTTCCTGCGCTCACGGGCGAAGGATTTCATGCCAGGGGAAACAGACCTGAAGGTCCTGGTAGCTGCTGCCTTCCACGAGGCAAAACGCCGGGCCAGGGCCATCCTGGACGCGCGGGCTGCCCGCAAGCAGGAAGACCTGGCCGCCTCCGCATGAGCAGCCGGGGGAGCGTGCCATCCCCCCGGCGCCGGCCTCGGCCGGCAACCAGCGCCCCGGAAGCCCGGCGCATTATAAATAGGGCTTCTTTTACCGCGGCGGGCTTTGTGGCGAACCTCAGTAATCGACTTGGCAACCCACCCCATAACCTGTTATAATCACCGCTGTTGCACGGATACGCATCCGGACGACATATGGCAGCGTAGCTCAGCTGGTTAGAGCGCAGGACTCATAAGCCTGAGGTCACAAGTTCAAGCCTTGTCGCTGCTACCATATTAGAAATTTAGCCTCTTCGGAGGCTATTCTATTTTATTGTGAAAGGCGTATGACATGGGTATGGCCAAAAAAGCAGATGTGAATGATTTGGCAGAGCTGTCCGAACCTTTGATTGACGATGCGGGCAAAAAGTTATTGGAGCGATTTGTTGGCCAGTCATTGTCCGAGCTGGTTCAAGAAATACCTTTGGCCAAATTAGGGCTAGTTGTTGGAAAACTATTTGAAAGTGCACGGGAGTATCACCGTACAAAAAATCTTGTCGCGTTCTTATCCGCTTTTGAAAACGGTGACAAAGCTATGGATGAGTTTGATAAGCTGCAAGAACATACGAAACAATCCTTAAGAGGGCTGGTACTTTCACAGCTAGACCTGCACAGCGACGAAACCCAGGCGAAGGCGCTTGGGTTGACGGTGGACGCGTACCTAACAAGAAAAATCGATAGGGAAACTTTTACCGGTATTGTTGCGGAATTGAAAAGCACAAATCCTTTACTTTATTCAGCTCAAACTGCTCCAATTTATATATATCAAGATGACTTAAATAAAAGCATTTTAATCGCAAGAGGCCCTACATATTTACTGCCGGCGGCCTTTGGATACAACACGACGAGCGGCGGCGGGACATGGGGGTCTTCGGCAACCAACAAGTTTGTGCTTACCAAGTTGGGAGTAGGCTTTATAAAGCATGTCTATGGTCCTTATTTCAACGGCATCGCGTCAGATGACTGAGTATTGACGGGCAACCGAAACGCCCAAGAGTCCACAATATTTGGCATAGGCACGCGTCGCATGTAAAAATTAAATATAATTGTACTTTTCATATTTTTGTGGTATAATAGATTAGATACCCGTTAGCAACATAGTAACCAGACTCCCGAAAGGATCAACAATGCCCGCTCCCCGCAGGAAAGCCAACTTTTTCGAGACAGTCGAGGGGGCGCGCATTGAAGAGATTCTGCGTTCGCTTGACTCCGACATCAACTTCAGCACGCCAGCCACTTACAGTGCCGATGGTGAACACTACCCCGACCACCTCATTCCCTTCGTCGATAAGCATCTCAATTACTTGAAGACGCACCCGACGACGGACCCGGAGCAGTATATTGCTAATCTGCGTCTGAAGACGCGCGTGCGGCGCTAAAAGCAAAACGGGCGAAAAGTATCGCCCGTTTTTAATGGGTAACGGTAGGTTAGTTAGCTTTGCCGTTGGCTACGTAACTGACACAATCCCCCTGATTCTTGAATGCCACCCCGGTAAACGTCTTCCACCCACCGTTCTTGCAAGCGTCCTTGCTGTCCGGGAAGGTCGGGCACGGCGTGGTCTGCGTCTGGTTCTGGACGACGGCATTGTCGTTATTCTTGCTGATCTGGCGCACTACCTCACAGGGGTAATTATTAGCCGAATTGTTCTGGCTGATAAAGACGATGTCGAGCACATTGGTGCCGAACGTATTGCCATCAAACGTCAGGTTCGTGTCGGAGACGATGACGAAGCCGCGCGTCTCGTTGACGTAGTTGTTGTTAATCTGACCGCTCGTAGCATTGTTGATATAGGCCGGCTGGCGCAGGTTGTTGAAGGTGTTGCCGGTCAAGTTCAGGCCGGTCAGGCTACCGCCGACTTCCAGGGCGCGTGAAACATGGTCGTTAGCCGCGATGGTGTACTGTCCGCTGAAATCGTTGTTAGAAATAGTCACATCATTCGCCAGGACACCGATGATGTTCTGGTTTGCCTTGTCTGTCTTGACGATGTTCAGGTTATCGATGACCGTTCCAGGTGCCGTGACGTTAAAAAGATAACCCGACCCGCTGGTCGAGATGGTTGCCGAACCGTCACCCTTGATGGTCAGCTGCTTATCGACGTTGATGGTGCTGGCAATGGCACAGTCACCCGTGACGTTCAGCGTGTCGCCGGGGCTGGCCGCCGCCACAGCCGCTGGCAGGTCTGAACAATTGACACTCGTGGTCGCCGCCGATACCGCCCCACTAAAGACGAGCGGTGCCGCCAACAAGGACAGGACACCGCTGATTACTTTGATATTCCAGATATTCTTTCGCATACGCGCCCCTCCGTTTATTGCAGGGAGCTATTATATTCTCCTTGCCAGGACGGGATGTAATGCATATTACAGCAAAGTAGGAAGTGATTAGGTATGACTCTTGCGCCACTGCGCTTTGCGCGCCACATACCCCTCATCCATCCTTGCCCGATCATAATACTCCTTGAATATCCTCGCCGACTCCGCCTTGACCGACGCCTCCGACCCCGGATCCTGTGCAATCACCTTCCCGTCGGCATCATACTTATTCCCCGAAGCGTGATTGGCGTACCGCCGCGACCGCGTCCAGCCCATCTGCAAAAACTTGCGGGCCATGTCCATGCCCACGAAGTCGTCGTCGCGGCCGTATTGCAGGAACATTTCATATATTTTAGTGGCAGACTTCCGGGCCACCTCCGGCGTGGCAAACCGCCAATGCGGCAATATTTCTGATTTATACGGCTCGGCCATCAGCACGCCCTGCTCACCGCGCCCGATGACGTAGCGCTCCGGGTGTTGGCGGAAATCCGTTGAGCGGTAGACATCGGCATAACTGGTATCAGCGGACTGTTTCATGCACAACAGTATGGGCTGCGGCACAGCACTTGGCTATGACATATCTCACCCCGTCACACAAGGCGGCTTGCTACTACGCAATAATTAAAATAGTCTGAATTATTGCGCCTTACGTGTAGCAAATCTCACAGAAGTCCGCCGAGCGCCTCCATATAATGAGAATTACATTAAAAGGAGGCAAAGATTATGGCCGATAGAGACGACGATCGATATGACAGATACGACAGAAATGAGAGCACCCTGCACCACCTCCGCCGTGACATCCGCGATGCACACACCGGCTCCCAGCTCGCCCGCCTATTGTCCGCCTTGGCGCTGATTGCTTCTGTGATTTCCCTGGCCCTGGCTGGATATGCCGTGAACAAAGCCGGCGAAGCCCAAAGTACCGCCAACCGTGCCGTAGAGATTTCCCGCGACGCCCTCGCCCGGTAGGGCCTTCCCGCACCTTCCCCACCACCATTCCCCATCCCATCTTGAAAGAGCGGACCGTGTGTCCGCTCTCTTATTTTTACGCCCGCCGCCCCTGATTTGACACTGCCACGCTACAGCGCGTATAGTGGACGTAGCGAAAGCATAAAAACAAACACATGTTAGACATCTACTCCGGTAACGGGTCCCTCCTCTATTTGGTGGTCATCGCCGGGTTGTTGCATGCCTGCCTGCAACTGCCGCTGGCCACACTGGTCCAGGTCGCCACTCACGCGCTTGGCCGGCGCAAGCATGAACATGTGGGCGTGCTCAGTTTCCTTGTCGTCTTTGGCTACATGGCCGCCATCGTTTCCATGGTGCTTATCTCGGCCGTCCTGCTCATTACCGTCCTGAACAGCACCAACGCCCACCAGATTACCGGCATCATTACCGCCGTCGCCGGCCTCGCCATCATGACCACCTACTTCCGCGAGGGCAGCGGTGCTGCCCTCTGGCTGCCGCGCCGGTTCGCCCATACGCTCTACGCCTTCAGCGAAAAGCCCACCACCACCGAATCGTACGGCCACGCCGCCATGGCCGGCTTCACCGCTGGCTGGTTTGAGGCGATCTTCGCCTTTCCGCTCGTCCTGAGCACTACCGTTCTGGCCTTCTCGCCTGGCGCGCCCGACCCGCAGATCAGCCTCCTCTACTACTGCCTGGCCGCCAGCGTTATCATGCTCATCGCCGCCATCGCGCTGGCCAGCAATGCCAGCCCCACCACGCTGCTCCGCTGGCGCGCCGCCAACAAGCGCTTCTGGCAGCTCTTCACCGGTATGGCCTTCCTGCTCTTCGGCCTCTACGTCACCTCTGGCCAGTACGCCGTCATGACCGTCCAGACTCTGGAGGCACTCTAGGTGACCCGCGCCACCGTTATCGTCAAACGCCTGCCCGGCCACCGCGAGCCATACGACGAGCGCAAGTTATACGCCAGCATCTACGCCAGCTGCCTGGCCGTGCGCGCACCCGTAGGTTCCGCCGAAATCACCGCCGAGCGCATCTGCAGCCTGCTCAAAGACTGGCTGGCAGAGAGGCACGAGGTGACCGCCGCCGACATCCGCCGCGTCGCCGCCGACCACCTGACCGTCTACCACCCCGACGCCGCCTACCTCTATAAACATCACCGCCTCACCATCTAACACGCTAAGACGACCCAAAGGAGACCCCATGGCCCGACCCCACTACGACTACGACCTGATTGTCATCGGCAGCGGTGCCGGCGGCAGCGTCGCCGCCACCATCGCCAACGCCGCCGGTAAACGCGTGGCCATGGTCGAAGCCGGCACGCTTGGTGGCGAATGCCCCAACTGGGGCTGCATTCCCACCAAGGCCATGATCCACATCGCCGATATCTACGCCCAGGCCAAAGACGCCGCCCAATACGGCCTGCGCAGCGGCGCCATGGGTTACAACTACCCCAGCATCCGCGCCTGGAAAGACACCGTCGTCCGCCGCACCGGCGCCGCCAGCAGCCAGAGCTACTACGAAGGCCTCGGCATCGACATCGTCCGCGGCCAGGCCCATTTCCTCGGCAAAAATGAAATTTCTGTGAACCGCACCCACTACACCGCAGAGCATTTCGTCGTGGCCAGCGGCACCCGCACCTTCGTGCCGGATATCCAGGGCTTGCAGGAAACCGGCTACCTCACCAATAAGGAAGCGCTGGAACTCAACCGCCCGCCCAAGACTCTGGCTATTATCGGCGGCGGTGCAATCGGTGTAGAGTTTGCACAGCTCTTCGCCACCTTCGGCACAAAAGTACACATCATCGATATTTCCCCACGCCTGCTGCCCAATGAGGACGGCGAGATCAGTGCCCTCATCGAGCGCGTCTTCAAGCGCAAATACGGCATGCAGCTGACCATGAACGCCCGCGTCACCATGGTGGAGAAAGAGGGCCTCGGCAAGCGCGTCACCTACGAGGTGGGCGGCGAGACCCACTCTTTTAAGACCGACGAAGTCATGGTCGCCACCGGCAAACTGGCCATGACCGACTTCGGCCTGGAAAACGCTGGCATCGAATACGCCCCGCGCAACATATTCGTCAACGAACACCTGCGCACCAGCACGCCCAACATCTACGGCGTCGGCGACGTGGTAGGGCCGTACATGTTCACCCACATGGCTATTTACCAGGGGAAGATTGCGGCGCATAACATCCTCCACCCAAAGAAGCCCATCGCCACCGACTACCGCGCCGTACCGCGCTGCATCTTCATCACGCCTGAGGTTGCCAGCGTCGGCATGACAGAAGAAGAATGCATCAAGCGGGCGTTTGATTATAAGAAGGCGCTAGCACCGCTCAGCATCATCTCTCGCGCCAACATTGAGAATAATAGTGATGGGTTCGTGAAGGTGCTTACCGATAACAAGGGTGTGCTGATTGGGGCGAGTATTGCGGCGCCGCATGCGGGGGAGATGATTCATGAGCTTGCCCTGGCGGTGCAGTTGGGGCTTAAGGCTAGTGATGTGGCGGGGGTGATTCATGCGTATCCTACGTGGAGTGAGGCGGTGCGGGTTGCCTGCGCCAAAATCCAAGCGTAATCTCAATAGCCATACACCCTGTTTTGTTATATAACTATATAAATGACTTCCCATACACAAAAACCGCTAGCCGCTCAGGTCTATGATGAGCTTAAGCATCTCCTAGCTAAAGAGACCTCTCCCTATCTCGCCGCCGATCGTTTCGTCCTGCAAAAAGATGCCTTTGTCCGCCTTAGCGATGATGATATCGAGAGCGACGGCCCCTTCCTCAGCTACGCCTATAACCAGATGACCGGCGACGAAGCCCTCGACTTCGCCCTCTACCTACTGCGTGACTTCTTCGTCTTTGAAATCGGCCCGTCCACATACTCCATGACCTACGAAATATTCGGCCACGACTCCATGAAGGTTGAGGCGATGACCGACGAAGAACTACTCGATGTCGAGCCTTCGGCCATCGCCGCCAACATCCTCCTGACTATCAAGATGCTGCTCAACGGTCAGCTGGCTGTCGGCTGCACCTGGCGCGACGGTGAGCTCCTGGCAAGCGAACTATTCCTGCTAGGCCTCAAGAGCCGCCCTGTCACCCTGGCAGTTAGCAACAATTTCAGCCTGACGCGCCGTGCCGGCCTGGATTATAGCGTCAAGCAGAATCACCTGTTGGATGAGCGCGTCAAGGTCACGCAGGCATATCCGCTGTTGCCCGATACTATCGGCGGCACGCGGGCCTTCCCAGGGCGTGAAGTTGATTCAATTGAAGGCCTGGAGCCGCTCTCCAGGAAACAGCTCGAAGAACTTGAGGTAGCCACCGGCGTCAAACAGCTGACCGGCGACGAAAAGCCCAGGAACTTTTGGAAGTTCTACTATACGTCGATTGAATTTTGGATCATCAGCATCATTGTCATCAGCCCAATGTTGTACCTCCGCCTCTCACCCGACACACCGGAGATATTTAAATCAGTATTCGCACATGCCGTGATGCTGATGATTGCCTGGTCGGTCATCCCGTTTGGCACAGGCCTGGCCATAAGTTGGCGGCGGAGTTTGCAGCATAAACGGGAGGTGGCAGGACGGCGAAAGGATCAGGGCAACTAGCCCATCCGTCCTACTCAGCAGCATCGTCAGAATATTCCTTAATGTTTACCTTTTCGCCCTCAAAATCCACCAGCATACTAGCACGGTAACCGGGCACATCCTCGCCCGGCCAAACATGTACAGACCACATCGGCTCACCCATATACTCGGTATAGCTGGCAATTGCACTCAAGTTATCGCAAGCATCCACTTCGTATCTAGCTTTGATACATTGTTTCTTAGCATAGTCCAGTCCCTTGGCTGCGGCTAAACTTTCCATTCTTTGCATCTGTACTTCGTGTGCACGCAGCAATATAACGATGCCTGCAGCCACTAACACCACTACTGATATGAGGCTTGTAGCGAATTTAATTGCCCAGGATGTTTGCCGTAACTTGTTGATAGTACTCTTCATTTTAGCCTTAAGGCTGCTCGCTTAATGACATGCTCAAGTTAATTCGGCATGACCATCTTTATACAATTTCCTATGGGTAAAGTTGCCGTTATCATACCTGTTTCTAACTATAAAGTTCTTGTCCTCCAGTTTGATGGGGCAACTTTTCTGCAGCTCACGCCTACATGCTTCAAATGTTTCTAAATCCTTTGACTCGGGCAGCTCCAGCGTAAGAAACATGCCGTTACTTGATGACGACAGCCTTGCCAGGAAGGCCGAGCTGTCGTCGCCATGGTCGAGCACCCCGTTCAGCCGGAAATCCACAGAAACCGATAATCGCACCACGGGTCGTGGCTGCAGCTCCTTAGGTATCGCAAGCGCATCGAGATAACCGACCGCCTCTTCAGCCCTGGCGCCATTGATATTCCACTCAAGCGTTCTACCGTACGTCAGCCACGGCAATGGAACCAAGTGATTATTCTCGTTTTTATCTGCTTTACCAAAATCGTTTTCCAGCCTCTTGCGGAGTAATTTAGCAAGAGAATCTTCGCGCCGGCTATAAGCAAAACATTCATACTCCAGCGTTATTGACCGTTCCTTAACTTCGGCAACATTTTGCTCTAAGAATCTTTGGAGAGATTTATATGCCTCAATCGCATTTCTCGTGTGCATAGACTGTTCACCATTGTAGACAATGGAACTTCCAACGAGCTTTGCCCTTGAAATCTTAGCCTCCTCAGCAATTGCCAAAACCCCTTCGCCCTCCAGTAGCCGGTCGTTGCCAACAAACTTTATAAAGCTACTCCACGTCTTCAGCCAGTAATAATCCAGCCACTGCTGCATCTCATCCAAATTCTCAAAGATGATATTCTCAAGCGGCTGCCATGTTGCAATTGAGTATCGCCTCATCCGGCCGACCTTCACAGGATGGCCCTCCGATGCGGACCACTTCTCCTGATTATCCAGAAAAGTATTAGCCATCTGCCTACGTTCACGGCGCCCAATCTTATATGCCTTGCTCTTCAGTGGCTCTTTCGTCGGGTCGTTACCCTTCCAACGATTGAAACTGGTTGATATTGCAACGTGCTTAAACCCTTTGCCAAAACGACTTGGGAATGACAGCTCATACCCATACGTATACTTACCATCATGAATTGCCCAACCGATATTGCCTTCACGCTTGTAAAACTCAAACTGACCACCAAAACGTGGGGCAAGGTGCTTTTTGGCCTCGCTGCGCACCCTGGCAACGGGCATGTCGCCCGCTAGTACCATTTTGTTCTGTGCGGAATTGTCTTTGCCATCAAGGGCACTTTTCAGCCCACCACCCCTTTTTCTGCAGTCATCATGAAAGCCCTTGGGGTCTACCGACAAACGGCCAGTTATTATCTGGTAGAATTTTTCCGCCACCGCTTCACGGTCGGCGTCCTGGTTCTTTTCATACCACAAGAACAGTTCGTATGCTTCGGGGTCATACTCATTGGATGGCGCCTCGGCTGTGATAAGGCCGCAGGGATCCCAGTCGCGTACATAGTTCTTTATGGCCGATTGGCCAGGTGGGTTTTGCATACTAACCGCTTTGTGTATCTTTCATCTTATTGCAAGTATAGCTCACGCGATGGGCTACCGCCCACCACTAGCACCCGCTACACGTTGACCATGGCTATTCGTTGTCAAGCAAAACTGCAAGGTTTTTAGCGCATCTTTGCTATCATATGCGGGGCTACTTTATTGGCATCAAGTATCTCAATGCCCAAAAGCCTCCCCTGACTGTCAAAATCAAGATTGATGCCACCCTTCACACTCTCAGGTAGGCCCTCACAAATATATGTCTTATCGACCTCACCGTCATCTATCTGCTTGGTGTAGATGTAGGCTGCGTTCGCCTCTTGATCGTATGTGAAAACAAACGTTTGATTTTGTTCGATGTACTCCTGGTTCTGAATCATTGTGCCTTCTTTCAATCACCCCTTATCCTGCAGTCATCATAACCCACCCTTAAACGGCTAGCCATTTGTAAAGCGTTTTGCCGTTCGTCCAACGACGCAGCGCTTAAGATTTTAGATAAGCCTTGCGAGCTGCACAGTAGACGCTATGTCCTTGTCGCAAACTACTTTGTAGCTGGATAAGGAAGTAAATTACTGTTCCAACCAAAATAACGAGTGCGAATTGCTGTCGAGGACTGTTGACCGTATCTTCCACGATCGTTTCAAATGAGAGAAGCGCACCAATCACCACCAGCACTAGTATGATTGTCAGCATTATAGTGAATACTTGATCTTTTGGGTTTCTCTCTAGCAGCGCTTTAGGGGTTTTGCCGCATACACAAGCCTTAATTTTTTTTTCTACAAACAAGGGCATATCATCTCCTGCGCTTATGATTACTCCAGTAGTTACCCCCGTAGTTTAACCCTTGCTGGATAGAATATCCATAAACAGCACCTTTTACTTGTTTTTTGAGTCGCAGCTGTGCAGGTTTCTTCCTTAGTGCACCTACTGCTGATTTATAGTGCCTTGGCTTACCCGCAACTTTACCAAAATATTTTACAACATGCTTGGCGCCTGCTAGTTTTCCTCCTACCCTATTGATGACAAAATCCGATGCCGCCGCCCATGCCCCTGAAGCGACTGCTTTTTTAAGACTTCCTGTATTTCTATAGGTTCGTGCGCCAGCACCAACTCCAGCAGCTGCTGCCGTTGCAATTGCGACGCCTAAGCATATGCCGCCAGAGCCAATTATGCATGCGGCAAGTCCGATGCCTGCAGCAACCATTTCTCTGTTGTCTGAGATCCAACGTGCAGCCCCCATAAGAGCCCCACCCACACTCCATTGCCCGTTTAAATCGAAATCATTAACTGGATCAGGAGGGTAGACGTAATTATTCTCTACTCCACCCTCCACTGTATCGACTTGCAAGAAGCGACCCAAAGATGACACATATACCCTTGCCCCCATTTGCACAGGAGAAAGTTTTAAGTAAGTTTCTGAAAACTTCTCATGCTGCCCTACCCACCCAAAACTACCAAACACACCAGTGTTATCCGGCTTACTCGTACCAATAGTCTGCCCAAACGGATCGTACATGAAGTCGCCTGTCTTCGTCCCGCTAGCGTCAGTGGTGGTCATCACATCACCATGGATATTAGGTAACGAGAATGCTTTCTGGTCATTCACGCTAGCCTCAGTCGGGCGAACTGTCAGCAATGCACCACCAGGCAGCTGGAAATACTTCTCAGTAACAGTCCAGTCCGCACGTCGAGCGAGGTCTGGCGCGTCGCCCGGCGTCGTAAACCCATACCACTGCGCATCCGTATTCACCCCATTCTCCTGCATC